>NZ_VMMQ01000023.1:0-27096 GCF_013277295.1 Streptococcus sp. 477 | reverse complement strand
TACATTTAGGAGAGAGAAAATAAGGAGTCTAAGACAAGCATTTCATTTGATAAGAGGCTTGGAGCTGTGAGGCTGGAGAGCCAAGGCTAAGACTAGCCTTGGTTTAGCTGAAAAAACAGCTTCAAGGGTTCCTCGTGTCAAATGAAAGCAAAATAATTGCCCTCAATCTCACCATTTTTTGGGGCATCATCACTTTCGATTGACACTACTTTTTTAAAATTTTTTAATTAATTTTACAACTGCTTCCGTTCGAGCTGTATGTGGGAACATATCGACCGACTGGATATAATGAAGATCATAGACTTCTACTAAGCGTACCAAATCACGAGCCAAGGTCGAAACATTACAAGAAATATAGACCATTTTTTCTGGTACATAAGTAAGAATAGTATCTAATAACTTATCATCCAGACCTGTACGTGGTGGGTCAACAATCAAAGCATCTGCTCGGTAGCCTTCCTTGTACCAACGAGGAATAATCTCTTCTGCCGTTCCAGCTTCATAATGAGTATTGTCAAATCCCATTCTTTTAGCATTTCGCTTGGCATCTTCAATGGCTTCTGGAATAATATCCATACCTCTGAGTGTTTTTACTTTCTTTGCGAAGGCAAATCCAATCGTTCCAACTCCACAATAAGCGTCAATCAAATGGTCTTCTTTATCAATATCCAAGGCTTTTACCGCCTCGTTATAAAGAACTTCTGTTTGTTCAGGATTTAGTTGATAGAAAGCTCGAGGAGATAGTGAGAATTCATAGTCGAGTACACCTTCTTGAATATTCTCTTGTCCCCAGATAATCTCTGTCTTTTCACCATAAATCTCACTGGTTTTAGCTGTATTTGTATTCACAGCTACTGTCACAACTTCTGGAAAATCTTTAATTAAGTCTTTTACTAGTTGGGTTAAATTAAGCTGACGATTTGTAACAATAATAATCTGAACCTGTCCAGTCTTTCTTGCTCGTCGAACCATAATAGTCCTAACACCTAGAACTTTTCTCTCATCGGTGATTGGAATTTGGTGAAAAGTAAGTAATTCCGCTAGACGATTAGCAATCACTTGGGTTTCCTTGTCTTGTACCAGGCAATCTTTCAACTCTACTAAATAGTGAGAGTTTTGTGCATATAAGCCCGCCTTGACCTGATTTTTAAATTTTCGAGTCTGAAATTGTAACTTAGCTCTGTAATATTTTGGTTCCTGCATTCCAATAGTTGGACGAATTTCATAATTTTCATATCCTGCAGGAGCAAATTTTTTCAGCGCTTGATGAAGCAAGTCCGTCTTGAACTCCAGCTGCTTATCATAATGCAGGTGCATGATTTGGCAGCCTCCGCACTCATTATAAATAGTACAAGCTGGCACAACGCGGAATTTAGACTTCTTGTTGACCTTTAATAATTTCGCTTCAACAAAGTTGCGTTTAATAGAAGTAATCTGACAGTAGATATCTTCTCCTTTGAGAGCTCCAGGTACAAAGACTAATGTTTTTTGATAAAAGCCAATTCCCTCACCATTAATTCCCATACGCTTGATTTTTAATGGTATTTTTTGTTTTATTTTTAGATTCATAGGTCTATTATACCATGGAGTTTCTAAGATATTTAAGAATATGTTACAATAAAAGCATGAATTCAAAAACACCTCGCTTTAGTATACTAGATTTCCCTGAACAATTACGAAGCTATATCAAGGGAGCTAATCTCTCTGATAGTTCTTCTCATTCAAGTGCAACTGTCCTATATATAGATTCAGGTTACTATTTAAAAATAGATCAAAAAGGTAGATTAGCTCAAGAAGCTAAGATTGCAACTTGGTTCGAAACTGAAGGATTGGGAAACCCAGTGATTACCTATTTATCAGCAAAAAAGGACTTCCTTCTGACCAAAGAAGCCATTGGCAGAAACGCTCTCGATTTTTTAAATCAACCCGAAAAACTCTGTCAAACCCTGGCACAAGCATTAAACAAACTTCACAGTCTTAAACCACAATCTTTTCCGTCGGAAAATCATCTGAAGCGTTATAAAGAAGAAGCCTTAAAAAACTATCAGGAGGGGACTTTTTATAACAAGACTCTTCTGCCTCAATTTCATATTCACAGTCGTGAAGAAGCTTACCAACTGATACAAGAGAAAGGTCACCTTCTCAAAGCTGATGCTTTTATTCATGGAGATGCCTGCCTGCCAAATTTCATCTTGAAGGATGCCTCGCATTTTTCTTGCTTTATTGACTTGGGATTGGCTGGTTTTAGTGACCGACATATTGACCTCTTTTGGGCAATTTGGTCCCTTCATTACAACCTACAAGATGCTACGTATGCTGAATTATTTCTCGACTATTACGGTAGAGAATATGTAGATATGGATAAACTCCGACTTGTTGCAGCTTTCGAAGCATTTAGATGAAAGGAAATTATGAAAATCACAAAACTTGAAAAGAAAAAAAGACTCTATCTGATGGAGCTTGATAATGGCGACAAATGCTATATCACCGAAGACACAATTGTTCGTTTTATGTTATCGAGAGATAAGGTTATAAGTGAAGAGGAATTGAAAGAGATTCAGGACTTTGCTCAATTTTCTTATGGTAAGAATCTGGCCCTCTACCATTTATCCTTTAAAGCACGCACTGAAAAAGAGGTCAGAGAATATCTGAAAAAATACGATATTGATGAAAACATCGTTTCTCAAGTCATTGATAATCTCAAAGAAGATAATTGGATTAATGATAGCCAATACGCTTATGCTAGCATCAATGCCAATCAACTTTCAGGAGACAAGGGGCCTTATGTACTGACTCAGAAACTAGCACAAAAGGGGATTTCAAAATCTACTATAGAAGAGAACTTGAAAGAATTTGATTTTTCGGAAGTTGCTCAACGTGTAGCCAATAAACTATTGAAAAAATATGAGGGAAAACTTCCAGCTCGTGCCTTGCAAGATAAGATAATCCAGAACTTGACTAACAAGGGCTTCTCTTATTCTGATGCTAAAATTGCCTTTGACGAATTGGATAGTCAAGTTGACCAAGAAACGACTCAGGAACTCATCTTCAAGGAACTTGATAAGCAATATGCTAAGTATGCCAGAAAGTATGAAGGATACGAACTGAAGCAGCGTTTAACTCAAGTTTTAGCACGAAAGGGCTATGATTTTTCGGATATAGCAAGCGCTCTTAGAGAATATCTTTAATATTTCCAAGTGAAATTCACAGATTTTAGATAATTTTATGGTACAATAGTAAATGATAAACTTATAAATTGTAGAAAGTTGGTTAGTTATGAAGCTTCCAAAAGAAGGCGACTTTATTACAATTCAAAGTTATAAGCATGATGGGAGTCTCCACCGAACTTGGCGGGACACCATGGTACTAAAAACAACAGAAAACGCCATTATTGGTGTCAACGATCACACACTTGTTACCGAAAGTGATGGTCGTCGTTGGGTCACTCGAGAACCGGCTATTGTTTACTTTCACAAGAAATATTGGTTTAATATCATTGCCATGATTCGTGATAATGGAACTTCTTACTATTGCAATATGGCTAGCCCCTACTATCTGGATGAAGAATCACTGAAGTATATTGATTACGATTTGGATGTTAAAATTTTTACAGATGGGGAAAAACGTCTCTTGGACGTTGAAGAGTACGAACGTCACAAACGCAAAATGAATTATTCTGATGACTTGGACTATATTTTAAAAGAACATGTCAAAATTCTTGTTGATTGGATTAATAATGGACGTGGTCCTTTCTCAGAAGCCTATGTCAACATTTGGTACAAGCGCTATGTAGAACTAAAGAATCGGTAAAGTTGTCAAAGGTCAGGAACAAAATCCTGACCTTGTTTTTTTGGTAGTGTAAAATAAATTGTGTAAAAACAAAAAGGAATAAATCCATTATAGCAGAGTTACAACACCTTACTAGAAAGAGATTTATGCAGAATTCGTAAAATATATAAAACAAATAGATATACTGTTATTTTTTAATGTCTCTGTTCCTTGTAAGTTTACAACAAACTTATATCATTTAATACAAAAAATACGAAGATGATTAGTATAAAAAATACAGGTCAACTTCGTATTTTTTTATTTCCACATAGCATCAATCATTTAGCACAACATTTTAAAAATAATATCTTTACAGAGAAAATGCTATTTAATCTACCAGCTCATTTAATCGTTTTTGAAAATATAAAGCAATACTTTTAGATTCAATAAACTCAAAATATTTTATGACATTGTTCATTTGTTTAATTCCAGATTCTTTAGATTCAGTCAGATATATTTTATATCCTTCTACAAATTTGAATGTAGATTTTTCAAAAACTTTTGTGTCATCTTTTAATAATTTTTTTAATTTCATTTCAAAGTAGTCTGCATATATTAGATGTGAATTTTCAAGGCAACAGAACCAAAAATTTAAACAAGCTGACACAACTAAATTTCTATTCTTGCCGATTTTTTCGTAATAATGTGTACGCTCTAGTATTTCTTTTCCGACCATGTAAATATAATCTATTTCAAAAAGATGATATAAATTACCAATCAGCGTTATCTCATAGGACTCCCATCGTTCCTTCTGGAATAAATAGTCATACACTAAATTTAGATCATCTCTACTAACTACATGATTACAATCTATCTGATTTAATAATCCCTGAACCATAATTGTATTTATTTTATGAGTTTTTTCCCCACTCTTCTCAAAAAGTTTTTGTTGCTCATTTTTTATTTCCTCCAATCCTTTAGTATTCAAACTATAAAAATTTGGAGATAAATTAACCAAAAAATCATCAAACTCCGATCTTTTATAATTTTCTAGGTAATTACAAAAATTCTCTATCGAAACATTGATATTTGATAATAATTCAAAAAACGTTGAAAGAGAAATTTCATTTTCTCCCCTTTCAAATCTAGAAAGTTGAGATTTTGATATAGAATCAGCTGCAGCATACTCTAAAGAATATCCGTTTAATTTTCTAAAATATCGAAAAGCTTCTCCGTAATTTTTCACACTTTCATTCCCTTAACTTTCTTTTCGAGCGATAAACATACCATATTCTTTAGGAATGATCAACATACCATTATTAAACTCAGTTTCCAATCTTTTACGTATTATTTCCTCTTCTAGTGAACCTATTTCTGAAATTCCTTTAAACGATTGGATGTATTTAACTAGGTCATCTATACTAGTTACCTGTAACTCATCATCATAGAGTAATGTATCGACAGAGTTAAAACACCTACTCAGGTACCTTTTACCATTTTGTAAAGTAAACGTTTTATTTTCTAAATCTTGATTAACCTCATCTTTAAATAAATTTGCCAAATAATTTACAACTCCATTTTCACCAAATGTAGCACAGTAAAAAATGCCTTCGGTTTTTAAGACCCTATTCACTTCAGATAGCGCTCTAGGAATATCATTCACATGATGTAGAAGCATATTAGCAATAACAATATCAAAGGTTTCATTCTCAAAAGAAATCTTTTGAATATCCATTATCTCATAGTTGATATTGTCTCTATTTCCAATCACTGACTTCGTTGATTTTACCATATCTTTAGAAAAATCTGTAACAATCAACTGCTTCATTTTATCTATAGAATCACTATTACTTTTCCACAGTTCTCCTGTACCACATCCCAATTCTAAAACCTTTACTTCATCAGTTATTTGGTAGTTAGAAAATATCCAATTATTAAATCCCAATTTATTTTTTGAATACTTCTTATGCAATTCTACTCGAATATCAAGATTATCATGACTTTTATATTGTTCAATTACTTTATCAATCATTTTAAATGACCTCCACTCTATAATTTGACATTATATCACAAGAATAAAGATAGTGTTAAATAAGTTGTATAAATGCAAAAAAGGAATATTCCATTATAACAGAGTTGCAACACATTTCTATAAAGAAATTTATTCCTACGACTCAGTTTAGCATGCTTAACTTCCTAACTCAAAAACAAAGCATCGGTTAATTTATCCGTTCTTCTTTTGAAACAGATTTGAACTGATAATTGCTCGTTTTAATTTAAAAAGCTCTTTTGAGCAAAACTTCATTTTTTTAAGAGTCCAACAATTTCTGTCTATCGCTTTTCTACTAGCAAAAAACCTACCTTGAGGCAAGTTTTCATTTATATATCTAATTTCGTAATAGTATAGTAAAATGAAATAAGGACAGTCAAATCGATTTCTAACAATGTTTTAGAAGTAAAGGTGTACTATTCTAGTTTCAATCTACTATAAATTTGATATGAGAATAGTCTTTCTCAACATCCTTATCCAACAAGAATGCTGTGGCGTCCTTCTTAACTTGAACCAGGTCAATATTCTGGGCTTGGGCTGCATAGACGCAGCCACAATAACATTGACGATAGATATCATACTCCTCACACATCTCTACTGAACGTTTGTAGCCTTGATTTTTCTTGAAATCGCTGGGAAGATAGTGGGTCGTGTAAATTTTTTGCACATCGATTCCGATGCTATTGATGGTTTGAGAATTCTTATGAGGACTGATAGTCAAAGCTGAACCAAAGTAGTCAAAGCCCAAGTCCATAGCCACTTGCGCTGTTTTATCAAGTCGGTAGTCAAAATAAACCTTGCAACGGTCGCCACCTTCGGGCTCCTCCTCTAGTCCCCTAACTAGTTTTCGGTATTCATTGGGTTCGTAGGGAGCTTCTAGGTACTGAACCGTATTTCCTGTCCGCTCATTAAAATCACTAACAAGTTTCTTGGTGACATAGACCCGCTTATGGTATTCTACCTTGGGATGGATATTAGAATTGGCAAAATAGATGGTCACATCTGCATACTTGGTCAAATATTCTAGTGTATAGGTACTACAAGGAGCACAGCAAACATGCACGAGAATGGTTGGCCGCTGCTCATTTTTCTCCCATGCTTGTACCATTTTCTGCATGACACGGTCATAATTAATCTTCTGATTGGGGGTCATCTTGCACAGAATTTCTTCTACATCGATCATGTTCTTCTCCTTTTTCTAGTCTTATTTTATCATATAAGTTAGGAGAGCTCAAATCAATTTAGAAGTGAATATTATAAAAAGAAGGGTTAGTCATTCCCTCCTTTTGTGTTTTTTATAAGTTGTTTTCTATAGAAAGCTTACATCATCCCGCCCATCATACTTGGATCCATTGCTGGAGCTGGGGCTACTGGTTCTGGTTTATTGGCTACGACTGCTTCTGTTGTCAAAATCAAGCTGGCTACAGATGCTGCATTTTGTAGGGCTGAACGACTCACTTTAACTGGATCAATGATACCTTGATCAATCATGTTAACCCACTCGCCAGTTGCTGCGTTGAATCCTATACCAAGCTCAGCATTTTTCAAACGATCGATAACGATAGAGCCTTCAAATCCTGCATTGTGGGCGATTTGACGAACAGGTTCTTCCAAAGCACGGAGAACAATATTGCGTCCTGTTGCTTCGTCTCCTGTCAATTCCAAATCAGCCACGGCTGGGATAACATTTACAAGGGCTGTTCCACCACCTGCAACGATTCCTTCTTCAACAGCTGCACGAGTAGCGTTGAGGGCATCTTCAATGCGGAGTTTCATTTCTTTCAACTCAGTTTCAGTTGCGGCTCCGACCTTAATAACCGCTACACCACCTGACAATTTGGCCAAGCGTTCTTGCAATTTTTCACGGTCAAATTCAGAAGTTGTAGTTTCGATTTGAGACTTGATAACCGCAACACGGTGAGAAATCGCTTCAGGATTTCCTGCACCTTCTACAATAACCGTGCTATCTTTGTCCACGGTCACTCTCGCTGCTTGACCAAGAGCTTCAATTGTCGCATCTTTCAACTCAAGACCAAGGTCTTCTGTGATAACTGTTCCGCCTGTTAAGATGGCGATATCTTCAAGCATGGCTTTGCGACGGTCACCAAAACCAGGTGCCTTGACTGCTACTACGTTGAAGGTTCCACGAATCTTGTTCAAAACAAGAGTTGGAAGAGCCTCGCCATCCACATCATCCGCAATAATCAAGAGTGGACGATTGCTTTGGAGAATGCTTTCCAAAAGTGGCAAGATTTCTTGGATATTGGAAATTTTCTTGTCTGTAATCAAAATGTACGGATTTTCAAGGTCAGCCACCATTTTTTCGCTATCTGTCACCATGTACTGTGAAAGGTAACCACGGTCAAACTGCATTCCTTCTACGACTTCAAGCTCTGTTTCCATACCACGTGACTCTTCGATGGTGATGACACCGTCTTTGCCAACTTTTTCCATTGCTTCAGAGATGTACTCACCAACTTTTTCAGAACGAGAAGATACGGCTGCAACTTGAGCGATAGCTTCTTTATTGGCAACAGGGATGGCGTTGTTTTTCAAAGCTTCAACTGCTGCGGCAACTGCTGTTTCAATCCCACGACGAATACCGATTGGATTTGCACCTGCTGTGACGTTTTTGATTCCTTCACGGACGATAGCTTGGGTCAAGACTGTTGCAGTCGTAGTTCCGTCACCTGCGATATCATTGGTTTTAGAAGCTACTTCTGATACTAACTTAGCACCCATATTTTCAAAATGGTCTTCCAATTCGATTTCTTTGGCAATGGTCACACCGTCATTGGTAATCAAGGGTGAACCGAATGACTTTTCAAGAACGACATTGCGACCTTTTGGTCCCAAGGTTACTTTAACAGTGTCTGCAAGGATATCGACACCACGAACCATGGCTGAACGAGCATCTGATGAAAATTTAATTTCTTTTGACATACTTACTTTCTCCTTCTATTCCTCAATGATTGCCAAAATGTTAGCTTCGCCTACGATGATGTACTTTTCATCTCCATCTTTGACATCAAGACCTGCGTGGGCTTCAACTAAGACACGATCTCCAGTTTTAACACTTGGAGCAACCAAGTCACCGTTCAAGGTACGAACACCTTGTCCAGTAGCCACAACTTGAGCTGTTTTGGTTTTTTCTTGGGCTGAGCCTGCAAGGACAAAGCCCCCAACGGTTTGTTCTTTTTCTTCTATTTTTAAGACCACACGGTCCCCTAATGGTTTCAACATCTGATTTCCTCCATAATGAGATAGATATTATTAGCACTCTTTGAACTTGAGTGCTAATTCATAATTCTATTGTATCACTTGGTCAGAAATAGTCAAGAAAAAAGTCTGACTTTCTCAAGATAAAAAGCCTGAGACCAACTCAGACTTTTTAATGTTTATACTCAATGAAAATCAAAGAGCAAACTAGGAAGCTAGCCGCAGGCTGCTCAAAGCATTGCTTTGAGGTTGTGGATAAAGCTAACGTGGTTTGAAGAGATTTTCGAAGAGTATTAAAATGGCAATTCTTCCTCTTCCAAGACTAGGTCTGCCAAGTCTTGACCTGCATTATTTTCACGCATGGCACGTTGAGCACGACTTTCCAAGAGTTGGAATCCAGTAACAAGTACTTCAGTCACATAGTTCATTTGACCATTTTTCTCAAAGCGACGGGTACGCAATTCTCCATCCACAGAAATAAGACTACCTTTGGTTGCATAGCTTGCCAAGGTTTCTGCTAGTCTGCCCCATAGAACCATATTAACAAAATCAGCTTCACGTTCCCCGTTTTGGTCTTTGTAACGACGGTTCACAGCGATAGTTGCTCGCGCTACTGACTTGTCATTATTGGTTTTGTGCAATTCTGGTGTAGACGTTAAACGTCCAATCATGATAACTTTATTATACATATTTTTTCCTCCTACTTATCTATTCGTAGGAAATCAAAAAAAGTTACAGAAATTTGTAACTTTTCGAGAAAATTTTTTAGTTTTTATGAACCATGAAACCTGTCGCTTGTTGATTGGCCATGATGGTCATATCTGTAATCTGAACACGACGAGGTTGACTGGTCACATAGACTACTGTGTCTGCGATGTCTGGTGCCTGCAAGGCTTCGATTCCCTGATAAACCGTCGCAGCTCGTTCTTTATCACCGTGAAAACGCACTGTAGAAAAATCTGTTTCAACAATTCCAGGCTGAATGGTCGTCACCTTGATATCCGTTGCGATGGTATCAATTCGCAGTCCATCCGAAAAGGTCTTAACCGCAGCCTTGGTAGCTGAGTAAACAGCGGCACCAGCATAGGCATAAATTCCTGCGGTTGACCCCATATTGATGATATGTCCTTGATTGGCTTTTACCATTGCTGGCAAGAAAGAGCGAGTGACTGCCATTAAACCTTTGACATTGGTATCCAGCATGGTCAACATATCCAACTCTTCATAGTCCTGATAGGGTGCCAAGCCAAGAGCTAGTCCAGCGTTATTGACCAATATATCAATCTGACCTATCGTTTCTAGAATATCGGAGCAGACAGTCTTGACCATGGCCATATCCGTCACATCTAGTGAAAAAGTCCAAACTGTTTGATTTGGATAGATTGCTGAAAACTCCGACTTAAGAGTTTCTAATCTGTCTGTCCGTCGTCCAGTTAGAACGACATTCTCACCCTGCTCCAGATAAGCACGCGCAATTGCTTCACCAATACCTGATGTCGCTCCTGTAATCACTACATTTTTTGCCATCTTATTTCCTTCTATCTGGTCTATCAGATACTAACAACTTCTTAGGCAGTCCAGTGTTTAGCTGGGTCGAATGGTGTTCCGACAACTTGGTCTTCTGATAATTCAAGCACCCCACGTTTTTGTGGAGCATTTGGCAGATGCAATTCACGAGGACTGCACATCATGCCAAAACTCTTTTCACCACGAAGTTCGCCTGGGAAAATAAGATTGCCTTTTGGCATCATAACTCCAGGAAGAGCTACAATTGTTTTCAATCCAACACGCGCATTGGGAGCCCCTGCAACAATTTGTACTGTCTTATCACTTGCGACTGCAACTTGGCAGATGTTGAGGTGGTCACTATCTGGATGAGCTACCATCTCGACAATTTCACCAACAACAAACTTAGGTTCCTTGTCATTAACAATTTCCTCTGCAAAACCTTCCGCCTGCAATTCTTGGTTCAAACGAGCTACTTGCTCATCTGACAAAAAGACTTGACCGCGCTCTGCAATTTCAAACAAACTTGAAACTTCGAAAATATTCCACGCCACTGTTTCCCCATTATCTTTTAGAAAAACATGGGCTACCTTGCCTTTGCGCTCCACATCTAGTTTGGCATCTCCGCTATTTTTCACGATGACCATAAGGACATCACCGACATGTTCTTTATTATATGTAAAAATCATTGTTTCTATTTCTCCTATTTCAGTCCTGCTAAAAAGTCGTTAATTTGTTGCTTGCTTTTACGGTCGCGATTAACAAAACGACCGATTTCCTTGTCCTTTTCTAGAACAACAAGGCTAGGAATTCCGTAAACATCCCAAAGTTTGGCCAAATCCATATACTGGTCTCGGTCCACACGAATAAAGGTGAACTCTGGATTAGTTTTCTCAATTTCTGGTAAGGCAGGATAGATATAACGACAATCGCCACACCAGTCCGCCACAAAAAGAAAGACCTTCTTGCCATCTTTTTCTACTAAGGATGCTAATTCTTCTAAACTTGCTGGTTGTATCATAAGACTTCCTCCTCATAGACTAGGTCTTCATTTTCATAGACAAAGGTATAATGACGCCCATCCTCAAAAATCACGCCACCAACCAAGCTCTCTAGACCGCTTTCGTAAACTTGAACATAGAGGGTCGCAATTTCTCCCATGTCTGAAAAATGGTCTCGCACAATCGCTGTCAACTCTTCCTGAGTCTTCCTGAGCTTATGGTCATCTGCAACTTTTTTCGTAGCAAGGGCAAGGCTCCCAATACCAAGCAGAGCCAGACCTGCCATCCACATTTTTTTAGCTTTCATACCATTCATTTTAACACAAAAAAGGCTTTAGGACAAATGAGGAAGCAGCAGAAAAGCAAGTAAAAAGCCTCTTCCTTAAAGGAAAAGGACTTCTTATACTCAATGAAAATNNTGTTTTGAGGTTGTGGATGAAGCTGACGTGGTTTGAAGAGATTTTCGAAGAGTATTATTCTTATTGCCAGGCACCTGAGTTGCCAACGTAATAACCATCAGGTGTGTAGGTATTGCGAAGCATCTTACCTGATGAAGCCAGATAATACCACTTGCCATTATCTTTGACCCAATCATTCGCTAGCATGGCACCAGAAGAACTTACATAATACCATTCTCCCTTGTCATAAACCCAAGTGCTTGCTTTCATGGCTCCTGAGCAATTAGAGGCCAAAAAAACTGTCCAATATCATTCATTTTTTAAAAGCATTTGATACTACATCATCCACGCTGTAAGACATAGATACATCAAACGTAAGAGCCAAAATATCGAAAAATATACAACTTTTAAAGGCAACATTTCATTTTTTAAAGTCTAACAACCATAGCTGAAATCAGAGCAAGGCTTCAATTTCCTACTCTTAGTACGCCTATTTTGATGATTGAAGTGAAGATTTTTTATTTAACGTAGACAATTCCCAACTTCCCAAAGGCCACATCTCCACGGATAATCAAGGTTTTGCTGGTTGGGGCTAGAGGGGCATCTGCCTTGGCTACACCACAGAAAGTTTCCACCTTCAAATCAACTCTCCAATGTTGGGGAACATAGATAACTGCATTGCCAAAACCAACTTCTACTTTCAGGGTTGCAGTGTCTCCTAAAATCTCTGCATTGTCGTAATATATCTTGGCATTTCCGAAGCCAACTTCTACTTGGTCTTCTACCAATTCTTGATTTTGCTTGTAGAAAGTCCCAGTCCCAAAAGCGACTTCCTTATCTGTAAGAATGGTCTTTTCACCATCATACCACCATTTTTTCCCGTTCCAAGTTCTGTTAGAATGAGTGAGTACGCTGACACCCATTACGATTAAAATACTAGCCCAGAACAATGACTGATTTGGAATCGGTAAAATGTCATAAAAATGATTAGCAATCATGAGAGCTACAAAAGTTGTAAAAACTGCTGATGTCAGATGACGACGAAGCAAAGCTTCAACTGATTGATAGGCAAAAAATGCAATACCAAGCAAGGGCCAAATATGCCCTCCCAGAGAAGGGATTCCAAAATTTCCTTGTAATAATATTAAAGCCGCCAAAATAAGCAACACAATACCAAATGCTTTCTTTTTCATGTTCTTACCTCATGTTTCTTAGATTTTCTTTTAGGAGGGATTGGTAATGCCGTGACACATGAACCTCCTTGTGGGTCTGATAAAAGGAAATGGTGCCCGTTCCTGAAAAGGACTTGTCCACCGAATAGATTTGCCGAATATTAGCGATCGTTGACTTGGATACCCGACTAAAATAACGAGGAAGGATAGCCTCTAACTCATAGAGTTTAAGCCGAACCTCGTAGGCGTCTTTCTGGGTATGGGCGTAAATCTTGCTACCTTCTGTCTCAAAGAAGAGAATTTCCGACAAGTCCAGATAATATTCACCTGTTCCCTTGTAAAAAATCAACCTAGGAGACTTGGATTCTTGCAAGAGGCGCTGTAAATCCGCAATCTCATCTGTCAAAGCCGCTGCCTTGATGACAATTTCAGTTTCCTCTAAATTGCTGTCAATTTCGATTCGTAACTTCATTCCATCTCCTTTCTGACTCTACTATATCAAAGGCAAAATAAGAAAACAAGAGCAAAAAAGCAAGTGGTTACTTTAGGCACGTAAGTGGTTCTAGGATCGCCTTATACTCTTCGAAAATCAAATTCAAACCACGTCAGCGTCGCCTTACCGTACTCAAGTACAGCTTGCGGCTAGCTTCCTAGTTTGCTCTTTGATTTTCATTGAGTATTAACTTACAGGTCAAAATAGAAAGAAAAGCACACCCCACACAAGACCACAAATATAACCAACTACTACATCCTTGGGATAATGCACTCCCCCTAAGACTCTCACTAGACCGAGGAGGGCTGATAATGTCAAACAAATCATCCCCATAGTTAGACTAGCATGCAAGCAAGCCATGGAGATAATGGTTGCTGAAAAGACATGACGACTGGGCATAGACTGACCAGGACTATCTCTGTCAAGCAAGGGTTTAATATCCCATTCCTCATAAGGCCTAGGGGCATTGATTTTCTTACGGAAAAGAGACAAAATTACAAAACCTGACGCAGGGACAAACACATAGATACAGACCTGTTTCCCTAAGCCTTCTTGGAAATAGGTAGTGGCTAACAAGGTTAGATAAACTATAGGCATAACTACTGTCATCAACCGATTGAAAGTTCTTAACAAGCTCAGAAGAAAGGGCTTATTTTCAATCTTACTAGCAATGTGGCCATACCATTCTTGATAATTTTTCATTTCAATTTCTCATATTTTTCTAGAACTTGTTGAGATGTTTTCCCCTTGGCAAGCCAATCTACTAATTTATCCAAGCGACGTATTTCTTGCAACAAAGGATCATCAATTTCCTCAATACTAACCCCACAAATCTTTCCTGTAATCGCTATCCGTTCAGGAGCATAAGACGGCGCCTGTCGAAAAAAATCTCCATCAGTAAGATCTTTATTCAGACAAGTGAGGATGTCACTCACTTCATAACCTGTCAGCCAACTGGTCACTTGGTGAACGGATTCTGCCCTTCCCCCCTTTCGCTCGACCTTGGCAAGCAAGGCTAGATAGACCGCAACAAATTTCATATTGTATAATTTCTGACTCATACTTCTCTCTTTCTATGTATACTAGTATAAATAAGAAAAAGAAGGCCGTCAAGCCTTCTTTCGATTTATTCTTCTGCTTCGTCTTCTGTAAATTGACTGTTGTAGAGGTCTGCGTAGAAACCAGCTTGCGCCATCAGCTCATCATGATTGCCTTGCTCGATGATATTGCCATCCTTCATGACCAGAATCAGATCAGCATTACGGATAGTAGACAAGCGGTGGGCGATAACAAAGGAAGTTCTGCCTTCCATCAAACGATCCATAGCTTTCTGAATCAATTCCTCCGTCCGAGTATCGACAGAAGAAGTCGCCTCATCTAGGATTAGGAGTGGTGCATCTTTCAGCAAAGCACGAGCAATGGTCAAGAGTTGTTTTTGTCCGACAGACAAGGTCACTGTGTCGTCCAAGACGGTATCGTAACCATCTGGTAGGGTCATGATAAAGTGGTGAATCCCTACAGCCTTGCTGGCTTCAATCACGCGCTCATCACTAATCCCCTCTTGGTTATAGATAAGATTGTCGCGAATAGTACCTTCAAAGAGCCAAGTGTCCTGCAAAACCATTGAAAAGGCATCGTGTACTTCCGAACGCTTCATCTCTTTGGTATCCACACCATCGATACGGATACTTCCCTTATCAATCTCATAGAACTTCATCAAAAGATTGACAATGGTTGTCTTACCAGCTCCGGTCGGTCCGACAATGGCAACCTTTTGACCTGCATGAGCTATCGCAGAAAAGTCATGGATAATGGTTCGCTCTGGTGTGTAACCAAAGGAAACTCGATCAAAGACCACTTGACCTTTCATATCGCTCAATTGTCTTTCTTTATGGGATTCGTCTTCCATTTCCTCTTCAGCTAGAAATTCGAAGACGCGTCCCATGGCTGCACTAGCCTGCTGAAGACTAGTAACCCCTTGGGCAATTTGTGAAAGAGGCTGAGAAAAGATACGAACGTAGGCCATAAAGGCAACGATAATCCCGATACTAATCTGCCCATTCAGAGCCAAGGCTGCACCAACGATAATCACCAAGGCATAGCTAAAGTTCCCAATAAACATCATAATCGGCATCATAATCCCTGAAATAAATTGAGATTTCCAGATACTATCATACAGACGATGATTTAATGTTGCAAATTCTTCTTTCGTACTCTCGATAGCATTATAACTAGTCACCACATTATGACCAGAGTACATTTCCTCCACATAGCCATTGACAGCTGCCAAATTCTGTTGCTGACTCTTAAAGAAGCCCTGGGATTTGCCCATAAAGACAGACACGAAAGCAAAACCGATAAGGGTTGACACAACCGTCACCAAGGCTAAAATCCAGTTCATCCCAAACATGGTTACCAAGACTGCTAAGACCAGCAAACTAGATGAAAGAACTGTTCCCAGACTTTGATTGAGGGACTGGGCTGCAGTGTCAACATCATTGGTTACACGAGACAAGGTATCTCCTTGAGAGTGTCCATCAAAATATCCCAATGGTAGGCTATTGATTTTCTCTGCAATAGCTCTTCTCAAACGCTCTGAAAAACGTTGAATGACTGTAGTAAACAGAAAGGCCTGCAAATAATTTGATAGAAGCCTAATTACATAGATGACGACCAAAAAACTACCAATGGCTGCAACCGCCGCGACATCCACACTTGTTTCCAGACCACTGGCAATAATATTAGTCATTTCCTTGATGCGGGTTGGACCATATACAGTAATGATATTGGATACGATTGTTGCTAGAAAGGCTATCAGAAGGGCAAACTGGAGGCCTGCAAGATAGGGTTTACTCTGTTTCCAGAGAGACATTTTCTTATTTTCCATGTTCCAATTCCTCCTTCGATAGTTGTGAATAGGCAATTTCTTGGTAAACTTCGTTGTTTGCTAGAAGTTCCTTGTGGGTGCCTTGTCCCACGACTTTTCCTTGATCCAAGACCAAAATCAAATCAGCATCCATAATCGTTGAAATACGCTGTGCGACGATAAGCTTGGTCATAGACTTGGTTTTCTCTGCTAACTCTTGGCGTAGGACACGGTCTGTCTTGTAATCCAAAGCTGAGAAGGAGTCATCAAAGATGAGGATTTCTGGCCTCCGAGCCAAGGCACGCGCAATGGCCAGACGCTGTCTTTGGCCGCCTGAGAAGTTGGTTCCTCCTTGGGCCACTTCTGAGGCCAAGCCCGCTTCCTTGTCTTCGATAAAGTTTTTAGACTGGGCCAATTCCAGAGCCTGCCACATAGCTTGCTCACTAAGTGGTGTTTCTTGACTCTGTCCAAAGTCTAGATTGCCCTTGACATCTCCAGAAAATAGCACAGCTTTTTGTGGAATATAGCCAACCTTGTTGCGCAAATCATTTAAGTCATAGTCTTGAACATTGACACCGTCCACCAGAATTTCTCCTTCTGACACGTCGTAGAAACGTGGAATCAGATTGACCAGAGTTGATTTACCAGAACCTGTTGACCCAATAAAGGCCACTGTTTGGCCAGTTTCTGCTTTAAAGCTAACATGCTCGATAACTGCCTCCGAATTTGCCGCATAGCGGAAGGTCACATCCTTAAATTCGACCTGACCTTTGAGGTTTTCATCAGCCAGCTGCACTTGAGCAGGGTTTTGGATAGAAGAATGCAAATCTAAAACTTGATTAATCCGCTTAGCAGAGACCATAGTTCGGGGAAGAACGATGAAGAGTGCTCCCATGAGAAGGAAGCCCATGACAACCTGCATAGCATAAGACATGAAAACAATCATGTCACTAAAGAGAGGCAGACGCGCTATCGGAGCAGCGTCGTTAATCACATAGGCCCCAATCCAGTAAATCGCCACACTCAAACCACTTGAAATCCCCATCATGATAGGGTTCAAAATAGCCATAAGACGGTTGACAAACAAATTCAAGCGTGTCAATTCATCATTTGCTGCTGCAAATTTTTCATTTTGGTATTCTTCAGCATTGTAGGCGCGAACGACACGAATACCTGTTAAACTCTCACGAGTGATACTGTTCAGCTTATCTGTCAGACTTTGAATCAAGGACTGTTTTGGAAAGGCTAGCGTCATCAAAACAGTCGTCATCAAAACATTGACAATTACTGCCACAAGAACGGCCCAGAGCCAGTATTCTGAATGACCTAAAATCTTTCCGATAGCCCAGATAGCCATAATCGGACCACGCGTAACTACTTGCAAGCCCATAGTAATCAACATCTGAACCTGAGTAATATCATTGGTAGTACGAGTTAGAAGACTAGGAATAGAGAATTTCTTAATCTCTGTCTGCGAGTAGTCTAAAACTCGGTTAAAAATATCACTTCTCAACCTACTAGTATAAGAAGCTGCCACTCTGGATGCAAAAAATCCAACTGCAACTACGGACAAGAAGGCAAGAAAGGACATTCCCACCATCATGCTTGCCGGCTGCCACAACTCATCTAAATTAGTTCCTTGACTACCTAGCAAATCCGTAATTTTCGAGATATAAGTCGGCACTTCCAACTCTAGATAGACCGAAAAGCAAGTAAAGAGAATGGCTAGTAAAATCATCCCCCATTCTTTTCTACTAATTCGTTTGGCTAATTTCTTTATTCTCTCCTCCTATTCCCTTGATATTTACCTGTAGTTGACCGATAACTTTCTCAAAAATCAGTAATTCATCTTCATCAATGTCTTCCATCAACTGCTTGTCAATTCGTTCAAAAAAGGCCTTAACCTGCTGCATTTGAGAACGTGCTTTGTCCGTCAAACGAACAAATTTTGCCCGCTTATCGCTAGAACTCGCCTCCAATTCCACCAAACCATTTTGCACCATACGCTTGACCAATTTACTAGCAACAGACTTGGTAATATTGAGTTCCTGCTCGATATCTTTAATCAAGACCAAGTCTTGGTTTTTCTCACGATTATCCAAAAAACGCACAACCTGACCTTGAGGCCCACCCATAAATTCAATACCACAACGTTTGGCTTCCTTTTGCACCATGAGGTGAATCTGATGACCAAAACGCTTAAAGACTAACATCGGTTTATCCATACTAACTCCTTTCTAACTATCACATTTAGTTCTCCTAGGAACTAAACAAGTTTCCATGAGAACTATTTTACCACTTTGAAAAGAGATGTCAAGAAAAAGTTTCCTAGAGAACTATTTTCTTGATTCAAAAAATCCCAAGTGATTTTTTCACTTAGGATCATGTTCTCTAGGTTAAATTAGAACCCATCTACATTTGTGTAGATTTTTTGTACGTCTTCGTCGTCTTCAAGAACGCTGTAAAGTTTTTCAAAAGTTTCAAGGTCATCACCTGACAATTCCACTTCTGACTGAGGAATCATTTCCAATTCAGTCACTTGGAATTCTTGGATACCTGACTCACGAAGGGCAACGATAGCCTTGTGAAGGTCAGTTGGCGCTGTGTAAACTGTGATTGTACCTTCTTCTGCTTCTACATCGTCCACATCCACATCCACTTCGAGCAATTGCTCAAAGACCGCGTCCGCATCTTCTCCAGCAAATACGATAACACCCTTGTTATCGAAGAGGTATGAAACAGAACCTGAAGCGCCCATGTTTCCGCCATTTTTACCAAAAGCTGCACGGACATTAGCCGCTGTACGGTTGACATTTGAAGTCAAAGTATCAACAATCAACATAGAACCATTTGGTCCAAAACCTTCGTAACGTCCTTCTGTAAAGGTTTCGTCTGTGTTTCCTTTAGCCTTGTCCAAAGCCTTATCGATAACGTGTTTTGGCACTTGGGCTTGTTTAGCACGGTCGATAACGAATTTCAAGGCTGAGTTTGATTCTGGATCTGGATCACCTTTTTTAGCTGCTACATAGATTTCTACACCAAATTTTGCATATACTTTAGAGTTAGCTCCATCTTTAGCCGTTTTCTTGGCTACGATATTGGCCCATTTACGTCCCATTAGGAATCTCCTTTTTTCACATTTTAATCTTTCTTATTATAACACAAGTTTTTTCGATTTTCACTAGAGGAAATGGATTTTATTTAGCAAATACAGCTAGGATTGCACTTTGGTTACCAAGATGTCTTACCTTTCTATCTTTATCAACATTCAAAAAACAAACTAGACCATTATCTGTAAATAGAAAGTTTCAACCAAGTTTGACAAAGTCAGCTCAAGCTACTGTTTTGAGGTTGTAGATATAAGCGATAAAAACCATTATACTGCACCTTTTGTTGACAGTCTACTCCAGACGTATCATAGTTCAAGTAAATACTTTGAAATTCAACAGTTCTTATAGGTGCTATTGTATTCTAAGAAATCAATAGAAGAATTTCTAAACAAAACCATAATTTATATGTTCCTGAAACAGAAATTTATGTTCTTTTTGATTTTACATAATACTGAAGTTAGACTAGTACAACGGCACTTCTAAAACAAGCAAAAGGTAGCTAATTCCCTGTATAGCAAGGAGTTTCACTACCCTTTTTACTTCTTCTTACAGCCCCTGTTTGATAGACTCATTTTAACATCACGAGCATACTCCAATGGAAATCGCTAGGCAAGAGATAAACTTTCAGATATTCGCAGAGAGAGCATCGCCTCTTTTTATCGCAAGCATTCTTCTCTCCTAGTCATTTTCTACCTTATCCTCTACCTGAGGATAAAGAGTCGTTCCCCAAATAGAAATCGTCCGCTTACGCACTAGTGGCAAATCGGTTTTTTCATAAACCGTACGCCACCATTCCCAGGCAAGTCCGGTACACTCCCTAATTTTGACAGAGAGATTGCGAACATTCCCTTTTAAAGGAATACTAGTAGTAAAGTGAGCCGTCAAATCCTGCCCATTTCTGTTCCAAGCCTTAGGAGTCAAAACTTCTTTACCTTGATAATCATAGGATAATTCATCCCAAGTAATGTAATATTGGGCAACATAGGCACCGCTATGATCCAAGAGTAAATCTCCGTTTCTGTAAGCTGTCACCTTAGTCTCAACATAGTCTGTACTGTTTTGAAAGGTCGCAACTACATTGTCCCGTAAAAAAGAAGTTGTATAGGAAATCGGCAAACCTGGGTGATCTGCTGTAAAGCGACTGCCTTCTTGAATCAAGTCCTCTACCATATCCACCTTGCCTGTTACAACTCGGGCACCCGAACTCGGGTCGCCCCCTAAAATAACTGCCTTCACTTCTGTATTGTCCAAAATCTGCTTCCACTCTGTCTGAGGAGCCACCTTGACTCCTTTTATCAAAGCTTCAAAAGCAGCCTCTACTTCATCACTCTTA
Organism: Streptococcus sp. 477; assembly: GCF_013277295.1. Lineage (NCBI taxonomy): Bacteria > Bacillati > Bacillota > Bacilli > Lactobacillales > Streptococcaceae > Streptococcus > Streptococcus sp. 477. The sequence continues at coordinate 6,180 of NZ_VMMQ01000023.1, read as the reverse complement.
CTCGTGGTTTCCAACTTGAGATAGACCTGACGCCCGTAAGCAACACTCGAAATATAGACCAAAGGACGATCGGCAGAAATTCCTCTCTGCCTCAAATCCTCTACCGTTACAGTATCTTGAAATACATCTCCTGGATTTTTAACAGCATCTACGCTGACTGTATAATAAATCTGCTTAAAATTAACAATCTGAATCTGCTTTTCGCCCGAATGGACAGAGTTAAAATCAATATCAAGAGAATTCCCTGTCTTTTCAAAGTCAGAACCAAACTTGACCTTGAGTTGTTCCATGCTGTGAGCCGTGATTTTTTCATACTGCATTCTAGCTGGGACATTATTGACCTGACCATAATCTTGATGCCACTTGGCCAACAAATCGTTTACCGCTCCGCGAACACTTGAATTACTGGGATCTTCTACTTGGAGAAAGCTATCACTACTTGCCAAACCAGGCAAATCAATACTATAAGTCATCGGAGCACGATCGACCGCAAGAAGAGTGGGATTATTCTCTAACAAGGTCTCATCCACTACGAGAAGCGCTCCAGGATAGAGACGACTGTCGTTGGTAGCTGTTACAGAAATATCACTTGTATTTGTCGACAAGCTCCGCTTCTTTCTTTCGATAACAACAAACTCATCGGGTAGCTGATTCCCCTCTTTGATGAAACGATTTTCAATACTTTCTCCCTGATGGGTCAAGAGTTTCTTTTTATCATAATCCATAGCTAGTATAAAGTCATTTACTGCTTTATTTGCCATCTTCTACCTCCTAATAAGTTCCTGGATTGAGTTGCATAAACTCAGACTTGTTTAGTGAAATCAGCTGTGGTTGGACTAGGTGATCCAAAACTTCCTCGTACAATTCTTCTGAGACATTGCGTCGCCGTCTGGCTAGATAAGAAGTCGGAATAACCGTATTATCCAACATAAATACCTTATCTAAGTCAATCAAGGTTGGTCTTGTAAAAGGATTACGAGCTAGACCCGGCTCTTCTATCATAAAGTTCTTGACCAAACGTCTGGTCAAGAGAGCTGGTTTGAAGGTCTGATTTTTAACCAACTCTTTGTTTTTAGTCATGCTGTTGTCAATACAGATATACATATGATTCTTCACAGCCAAATCGCTACTAATAGTCGGAAAAGGCAAATAAAGAGCTACAACATCTCCTCTCTTAATCAAGCAAGAGCACCCCCTTTTCTCCTAATGTAACATAGACAGGATTGACCAAGTCTTCTGATTGACTCAGAATTTCCAAAGTTTGAGTTTGGCGCCCTGTCAATTTAGTAGCATCTTGTCTCTTCAATACAAAATGCTTATCGCCAATCACCTTGACACTATAATCCTTCTCCAAAGCTGACTGGTAAATCCACATCAGATGTTGTCTGTCCTGAGAACTCAAGAGAGAAGGATGTTCAAGTCTCCCGACAGCCTGATAAAAATCAAAAACAGGAGCCAAAGCCTGCCAATCTGACTGGCTAGTTGTCAAGGCTAGAAAAAGGGCTTTGCGAGCTGATACTTCTTGATTAGCCTTGAGAGTCCCTTTTCCCTCCAAGTTTTTTAGAAAGTGGGAAACTCCAGAAAGCAAATTTTTCTCTAACTGCGAGAAATAAAAACCTTGCCTTCCCAGACATAAGTCTTTCATGTCGCTTTCTCTAGCAAATAAGAGCTCAAACAGTTGATAGTAAAAGAAAAATATCTGGCACTGGGTCGCGCTCATCTTTTCCTTATCGGCTTCTTTTTTCAACCAGAGCAAGGGCGACAGGTAGCTGGATTGAGACATTTTCTCCACCTCCTATTCTTTTTTAACTGGAGCATCTGCACTAGCTGCTACTTCTTTTGACTGGATACTTTCCCACTGGTTGATTTCCTCTGAGATAAGACCTTCGCATGTCTTGACAAATAGGGCAAAAGCCTTGGTTTTTCCTGCATATTTCTCTGTTTGACATTGATAGAGGAATTTTTCTCTCTCCAGAAGTTGCGCAGTCTTTTGGTAAGAAATCCAGTGTTCTTTGGCATTATACAAATTGAGAATCCCCTCACACAGCAAGCCTAGACTGGACAAGGCAACCGAAATCAAACGGAAGCGATCACCTGGCATAGGAATAGCACAAAAAACAGCTATGAGAAAACCTGCCACGATTTCTGTTATTTTTAATACCTTATAGCGTCTACGATGTTGAACGCTTTTCTTTAAAAAATGAGCTATCTGTACATCCAATCGATCTGTCAGGTACATTTCTTCTGGCGTCATGTTCGTAACTCCTTTCATTTACTTTGATAATCATAGTATAACATATTTGAATATCAAAGTATAGTAAAAACTGAACTATAACTTATTATAAAACCCAAATATAAAATATTTGTGAAATGAGAGAAAAATATCACAAAAAGGATGGAACAAAAAGTTTCAAAATGATAAAAACGCATAATACCTTGCCTTAAAAAGCTTGATATTATGCGTTTTATCAGAGAAAGATTTTCTGAATGTTCACTTCAAATTGAGTTTTTCCAACATTCTATCAATCACTATTCTAGCTGGTTTCCGACTCGGCTAAGTTTGACTTATCTTAACTGAGCAAGAACAGCTTTGAGTTTCTCAATCAACTCATCTTCTGTTTGGTCAGACTCTTTCTCATTGGCTAGGAAAGCAACTGCTTGAGCGAGAGCTTCTCGTGCTTGGTCGAGGACTTTCGCATCTACACTTGTAAGGTCGCTTTCTTGCAGAACCTTAGTCAATTCCTTGGTCAATTTCTTGAGTTCTGACTCTTTCTTGCGACGAGCGATGAGGAAGAGAAGGAGACCAAGAAGGGCGAGCAGGCTAGCAATCATCGTACCGTATGGAAGATGACCTTGTTCTTTCCTTGTTTCTTTCGTTTCTTCTTCATCCTTAGTCGCTTGCTTGCCTTTCAAGGATTCGAGAGCTTCTTTGACCTTGGCAGTCATCTCTTTCAAGCCTGCCTCTGTCAAGTCAGCATTTCTAAGGGCTTCTTGACCCTCTCCGAGAATGACCTTCGCAGCGTCGATGACAGATTGATCAATACCATCCAAGTCTTTCAAACGAGTTTCCAAGTCTTGAATCAAATCTCTTAAGACTGATTTATCAACCTGTTTCTCTTGACTCGATTGAGTGCCTCCAGCGAAGGCTACACTTCTACGGCTACGGGCTGGTGGTGTCACAGAACTTCCAGATAGCCCTTGTGGAGACTCTGGTGCTGTCGCATTTCCTGTTTCCCTATCTTGAGCAGATGGAGCAGTAGCTTGACCCGTCGAATCTCCTGAATTAGCTGGAGTGCTTGGAGTAGCAGGCTGACCTTGATTGTTTGAACCGCCTTGACTACCATCATCATTGATTGCACTAATTGCATTTGTTTTAGCATCGTTCAACTCTTTAGCTGCTTTATTTCGTTTAGCTTCGTCTAAGCTAATACCTGTAATAGCACCAACTGCTGTATCTTTCTTAGTTGTTACGTCTTGTGGTGAAGTAGCTCTATTAACTTCGGTTATACCGTTCGTTTTAGCTGCTTCCACTTGTTGTTTCAACTTAGTTACGTCAGCTGGTAATAGATTCGCACTATCGATTTCTCTGTTTTTTCTATCAGCTTCCGCATTGATTGCACTAATTGCATTTGTTTTAGCATCGTTCAACTCTTTAGCATCTTCTTCTGCTTCAGTACGTGTTCTGGCATGCCACTGATTTGCAAGGAGCAACTCATTACCATCTAAAAATCTCATGCCAGCTGCATAAACTAATTTTTTAATATCATTATTCCCTCTTGTTTCAAAGGTAATCTTATATTTTCGATTAGAATTGGGAAGTTCAAAGTAAAATAAACGTCCTGTACTAGAATTTATGATTCTAAATTTCTCATCCGCACTACTACGTTCCTCTTGGCTCTGATAATCTCTGCGATAGGGATTTGTCCCTCTAGGTCCTTGAGTAGCTAACTGTGTCAAATTATCTGCCGGCAGTGGACGAATTCCAAAACGATTAGTAGCTCCAACATGTTGTGGAGTACCTTCTTTTTGTCTACCAAATTGTGCTTGACTAACTTTTAACAATGATAAAATGTCACTAGTATTGGGAGAATATGCTGTAGTACCACCACCCTGGTTAGAGATAGAAATCCCATCTGTACCATGTTTGAACTCTTGTCCAGATGGTACAGTAAACCACACCTGTGAATGACCTGGTAACGTCCTATATCCATTATTAAGTTCTAATTGCCAACGAAATCCATCGCTCGTTGATGTTACTGTATATTTGATATAATTTTCAGCCTCTGATACTGGTCGTGTTGCATTATTTCGAGGTGTTCTATCAGAATAATAGACATAAGTATACCTACCATACGGAGAATTTCCCTTGTTGCCTGATTTCTCAAAGTAACTTTCTTTTGCGTTTTTAAATTCCTCAGAGTAGTTTTCGCCAGCTCTTGCCGCCCTTGCAGATCTTCCACTATAGTTAGCATTACGAAAGTCAGAGTAGCCACCATCACGTGGTTGCGGGGTTACTCCTCCACCTGTAGTCTCTTCTCCATATTTTTCTTCCAGCACTCCTTCGATGAGGTCTCGGGATTTTTTCAGGTCGACTAGGGCAGCTGCAAAATCTTCTTGGCTGATGGTATCACCCTTAGAAAAGGCTTCATTAAACTTATCAGCTGCTGCTTTTGCTGCTTGGATTTTATCTTCCGACGCTCCGTACCGTCGAAGTTCCTTGGTGATATCCTCCAATTCCTTTTTTAGTCCATAGGCGCCGTTCTCACCTTCTGTCGTATTGGTGTAGGTTGGGAGTTCTCGTGGAGTAGATTGAGAGTTGGCTTCAGGTGCTGCTTCCTTTCCTGCATCAGTTGGACTAACTTGGTTTGCAGCTGGTTCAAGATCGATTGGCCCACCTCTTTTACGACGCTTCCCACTACTTGCTTGCTCAGTCACAGCCCCATCTGGAGCGCTAAGCTTATTATTTGTCGAACTTGCTTCACCCAAGTCTGTCAATTTTGGTAGCGATGGCTCCAAGGCTTGATTGACACGGCTCGTCAGTTCTTCCATAGCTCTTACTTGCTCATCAACCTGCGCTTGCGTCGCTTTTGGATCGTCCAAAACTGCCTTAGCTGCTGCTAGACGCGACTCCACTTCATCGTGGAGCGCTTTCATGGAGCTAAGAGTTAGTTTTTCCAACAAAGCTTGCAGATTGCCTTGGAGTGATTTAGCTTCTGTCGTTTTAGTGACAGATGTGGGCTGGTCTTGCTCTTTTTCTCTCTCTGATTGAGAAGTTTCTTGAGCAGCTGGTTTTGCCTCTGGTTTGGTAGGAGCAAGGTCAGCTGTTTCCTGCCCCTTACTAGCGTCCTCGATTTTAGTCTCTGGAGAGTTTGACTCCCCTGTAGACTGGAGCTCAGCCGACGGTTCAGTCTGAGAGACCTTCTCTGGCTCTTCCCCATCTGACTCCTGCTTATCCTTATCTGGTGTTCCAGCAGATTCAGCAACTACATCACTGGCTGTTGCCGAAGATACTGCAGGTGCCTGCGCTTGCACCCCATTTGCGAAAAACATCAATGCCGCAACCGCAACACTAGCAGCCCCAAAATGGTATTTACGAATGGAATAACGGAAAATTTTCTCTCCATTGCCATCATTCTTTTTCTTGAACATAAGTGAATCCTTTCCTCATCTGAGAGCTTCCCCGAGCTTAGAAAGCGCGCAAAAAGCCGACAGTCGATAATATATCAATCATATAGTAACACTTCTGACATACAAGTCAACCTCCTCGCTGACAAGATAGAGTCAGGAAAGGCAAGGAAAAAGAGACAATATATATATATATGCATAGACATATAAAACCTTTTGATACAGCCTGTTTTTTAACAAAGATACAAGAATTATACTACATTTATATATGCACGGCATCCTCTGTGATAAATATTAAAATATTATTACATTTTGATTACACAAACATTTCAAAATATGTGATAGAAACCTGAGTATTTTATAGTAATTCCCTTCCTATCAATTAGGTCAACAGTTGAGTGTTGAATGTTGAAACACCCTAGCCTCAGCAAAGGACTATGATCAGCATTTCCTAGCCGCTAGGACGCTCCAAACCACCTATTCTAAGTCCATCACTAGCTTGGTCAGTAAGATACAGACTGCAAGGCGACGTTGACGTGGTTTGAAGAGATTTTC
>NZ_VMMQ01000022.1:0-30019 GCF_013277295.1 Streptococcus sp. 477 | reverse complement strand
TTTTATTTTAGTCTAGTCTAACAATTCATACCTTTGTATCTCTTTTGTTGTTTCTTCTTTTTTATCATTATCAACCCCAACAGTCACAAAGTTTACTCCAATAAATATAACCATGTAAAACAATACCAAGGCAAAGCCCAAACCCTTTAATAACTTCATTTTCTTTTCTCTACTTTCTTTTTTTGTGTTAGTCTTTTTAGTTTATCTTAATTATATATACTCTTAAAACCCAAGGGGTAAAAATCCCCCCTTACAATCCTACCATTTCATCAAGCCAGCTAGAGAAATTGTCTTCCTTTGTATCTTCCTCATTCCATTCAAAATCTTCCAAGTATGTTCTATTAGTGATTAGTTTGACACGTTTGTTTTGGTATTGGGGATCTAAATAGAATAGGGGGTCTCTTCACTATACAAGTTAGCGAGGACCCGAACTCTTTTCCTATACTCTACTCGTTTTATTGGACCACTTTTTGAGACAATTCTAGTGTATATGTTTTATACAATTGATGGCAAGTTTGATTCTCTCCTATTTTAATCAAGGAAACACAAGGTAAGACAAGTCCTGACCAGATAGACTCTAGTATTTCCTCACGATTTGAATGTTCTTCTAACTTGGCAACAATACCACCATCTTTAAAAGCTAGATAAGAATCCCTGAATTTTCGCAAAATCATCAATTCATCACAGTCATCTGCCAATCCCTTGTAAGTTACAGCTGCTTCTGTCAAATAACAACCTCTTTGTTCAATCTGATAGTAAGCATCTGGTTCACCAAAAAATCCAGTTCTAGAGTGCACATATCTCTCTGCATCACTCCTACGTTGAAAAACAGCTACTTCTCTTCCCTTACGATATACAATAAATTCCATTTCTTTTACCTCCCTATCTTACAATATTTAATAATTCCTCATAACTTGAAACCACATCATAGATGTGCTGATCATTAATCAATCCAGCTTGAGCTAACGCTTTAAAATGAGCACGCGCACAGGAAATTTTTGCTTGCTCAGCTTGTTTCAATTGAAGACTAGACATAGATCCTTTCGTTTCTGCAACAAAATAGATATGTTTGACACTACCTTCACGGAAGGCGATTGCCCAGTCAGGGTTATAGTTCCCAAGCGGAGTCGCAATACTGAACTTCCCTGGTAGCTTCACATAAACACGAACATCCTCGTATTGTTCCAAAGATTCTTTAAAGGTCTTCTCCGTATTGGAATCAACTTTTACAAAATTGTAAATCCCTTTTTTGGATTCAAGTAAGTGATCATCTGATCTGTTAGCAGTTTCAGGATTGTCATAAAACAAGTCCATATCATACTCTTCATTTAACACATTATACTGAATATGCTTGATAATTTGACTTGCTTTTTGTTCATTAATGAGTTTTGAAACCTTAAGAATAAACTCTTCTGGATTCTGTTTAAACTTGTCAAATTGGTAGACATAGATTTTACTTAATATTTCCGCAACCAATTTACGAGTTAAACCAGTCTGCTCAGCAATCTCCCCTAGCAAATCATATTTGGTCATAATCTGCGAATCCGTTAGATATTCTTGTTGGCGATTATTTTCAGCCACTATCAGATGGAGTCCTTCTTCCTTACTCATCTCAGTAGCGCTTGCTTGAGTTATATGAAAGCTTGGTTTGCTAACGACTAATTTCTCATTGATATAGTCAACCGAATGTTTTACCAACTCCGTATCATCAAACTCTACTTGATAGCTTGTCTTTCGATTGATTTGCTTCCAGAGATTTAAGAATTCTTTTCGGGCAATATTTTCTTGATTGACCTCATTTGAGAATTGAATTACCGCATTATTCGCATTTTCAATTTCATACTGTCCTGCATGATAAACGCTCTCCAATATCTCTACCAGATTATCCTCATAACCTGCTAGCGTTTCAGACAGTTGTAACTGATGATTTTCTTTTGCAGTAAAATATTCTGTGGTTAATTGTCCTTCACGATCTATATAGCCTTGTCGAATCAAATCAAAATGAATCGAATCTGCTTGTTCCTTGGTAATTCGTATTGTTTGACCTTCTTGATTCGTTAGAACTTTATTCGTAAAGAGAGTAACATCCACTTTTACAGGACGTTCTGCTAAGAGTTCTTTGATTTCTTCTTGTAGATTTCTAGCAAATTGTTCATAGCTTTCATTTGCAATTACTGTCAGTTTATTGATTTCATGAACATCATTTCCTAAGAGTTCAAAATCCTGACGAATTCCGTTTTGGTCAACTGCCAAACGCATACCACGACCGATTTCTTGACGTTTACGGGTTTCTGCTGAAGATTGCTTCAGCGTACAGATTTGAAAGACATTAGGATTATCCCATCCCTCTTTTAGAGCTGAGTGAGAAAATAGGAAACGAACTGGCTCTTCAAAGCTCAACAAACGCTCCTTGTCCCTCATAATCAAGTCATAGGCATCGGTGTCATTTGAAAGATTACTTTTCTTTTCACTGGCAGATTTATAATCTACGAAAATGGTCTTATCTGACTTCTTCACTTTATCTACCGAAAAGTAACCAGCATGAACTGAATTTCCTTCAAGATTAGCCTCCAAATATCTACGATAAGGAGTTGGTTCCTGTGTTCGGATAAACTGGTTTACTTGATTTCGATATTCTTCTTCAAAAATCTGAGCGTATTCACCATTATAGGCATCATTATGTTCATCATATTGTTTATACTTGGCCACTTCATCGATGAAAAATAGGGATAATACTTTAATTCTTCGATTGTACAGTTTACTTTCTTTTTCGAGATGACTTTTTATAGTCTCTCGGATTTGAATTCTTCTGATGCTAGACTCATCCACTTCCCCTATCACTTCACCGACATGAAGTTCTTGCGTCACACCAACTTGAAGTTTGTTCTCTCTTGCATCAAAGTGACTAAGGGTCATTCCTTTATAAGCAGATAAATTCCCCGATTCAGCATACAAATCAAAGGGTTCTTCCACCACCTTCAATTTCCTCTTAACACCTGACTGCGTTTTTACTTCAAACTCAATTTTTGCTTTGGGTGCTCCTGTTTTTTGTGGAATGATTTCTTGTAGATATAGATATCCTTGTGTCCCGGTCGTCCCAGTTTGCTCAATAGCCTTAACCGCAATCTTCTTCACTAATTTTTGATTGTAAGCATCCATGGCATCCAATCTATAAACCATATCATGTTTTTCTTTATGGGTAGCCGAATAACGTAGTGTAAATAATGGCTTAAAATCTTTTAGTCTTTCCTTTGTCTGTTTCCCTTCAACAGACTGAGGTTCATCAATAATCATAATCGGATTCATAGCTGCCAAGACATCAATTGGACGGCGCCAACGGAAACTTTCCTGTTCAGAATGAATCCGTCGCGCATCTTTGCCTTTTGTATTAAAGGCTTGAGAGTTGATGACCATGATTTGAAGGTCTGACGAATTGGCAAAACTATCCAAATCACCTAAACGTGAAGAATCGTAGACAAAATAGCGTGGTTGCTTCCCATACTCCATCTGAAAGTGACTTGACATGATCTGTAGAGACTTGAGAACCCCTTCACGAATGGCTACACTTGGAACGACAATGACAAATTTAAGCCAGCCATAGCGTTTATTCAACTCCATAATTGTACGGATATACGTGTAGGTCTTCCCTGTTCCCGTCTCCATCTCTATGGAAAAATTATAAGCTTCTCGTCCAGCAATCATATCAATCGATAGTTTATCAGAAGGACGCAAACCATAACGAGTTTGCATAGTATGAACATTTTCTCGTATACTTGTTTGACTCAATTGAATCGGTGCATTTCGATAAGCATCTAAAACCAAATCTACCTCATCTGACTTGAGACGACCTGGATCCGCCATATACTGAACTCCAGTATGTTTGGCTTGCCCTTGAAATAAATCTGCAATGGCACTAACCGCATCCAACTGAAATTGTTGTTTTTTAAATTGTAGTTTCATAATTCTATATTCTTTTTATTAAATTCACATAAACTATTTCACATCTATAACTATATTTAATAGTTACGCCATATTATATTTCTTTTTAATTTCTTTCACTTTTGATGATGTAATATCGTTAAAATACTCTTTTTCCCACTTCATTGCATCACTAAGTACAAGACAAATAGAAATAAGTTTTTGATTATCTTCTTGTATCTTTCCGTCTTCAACTTTCTTGATAGTATCTTCAAGTTCTTGAATGAATTCTATGGCTAAACTATACATTTCCTTATTAGATAAAAAATATAATTTAGTTATATTTTCATCAATTGCCTTATGTTGCTTTTTTAGATTAGAAACTGTATGATTTGCAAGCAAGTATTCCAAAAGTAGAACAAAATCACTATACAATATCATCCTTTTTTCAAATAAATGTTGTTTTAAGTTATCTTTAAAAGCATGTCTAGTAACCCAGATTGCAATGCTGATAGAAACAATAATCGCAATCGAATCTACTATAATCCCTCCGATACTTATCCAATTATCAGTTGTCAGCTGATAGAACATCGCCTACACCACCTTCACTTTCGTATGAGGTGATAATTCTTTAAATATTTCACTTACGTTAATTTTATCTGCTGAATTGGCAAATGAACTATCACGGAAAACAGTACGGAGTGGTTGTGCTTGAGCGATGTGACGGATAACTTCTTCAGAGATTTCATCTTCAAAACAAGCCATGAGTGATCCTTGATCTACATCATAAACTTCTGCTCCTGCTACTTTCTCCCAATCAATAGCTAATGACAATTCCATGCCCCATGTCAGCATAACTTGGAAAAGTAGGTCAAGCCCAGTACGTCCTTCCTTGATATTGGATACACTATCAAAAAGTTCTCCTTGGATAAATTGATCTGGCCGAGCTGAAACATCTTTGAAATTAGAAGAGTCTAACTTATAAGCCTTAAATCCAAAGTCCTGCTTGCCAACCAACTCAGGATGCTCCTCCTGAATCTTGGCAGCAGCACGACGAATCCGCTCACGTGAAATCTGATCAATAGTTTCATAACCTGCTTCTTTAGCAGCAGACTTATCAGCTACTTCTTCATCCAAAGTACATAAGATAAACTTACGATTTCCACCATCTTCAGCATTCAGTTGCATAACTGCGTCTGCCGTAGTACCAGAACCACCGAAGAAATCAAGAATAAGGGCGGTTTCTATACTTGCACCTAATCCTAACAAATTTAATAATAGTTTTGTCGGCTTAGAAAAATCGAATACTCTAAAATCAAATAACTTCTTAATTTCAGTATTGGCACGTTGATTTGTTCCAAACTCTACATTCCAAAAATCATTAGATAGTTGACCATTCTTCATTGCATCACTTAAATATATCTTTGTTCTTGGAACTCCTCCATTTTCTGGCCAATGAATTTTGTCATCTTTTAAAAGTTGGTGAAAATCTTTTTCCGAAACCATCCATGGTCCCATAAGTACTTTTCCAGCAGGACTTAGAATTTCATAATTAAACCTTCCTCGAACTTCATCACGTAGGATGCCTCTCCCATATTTTCCTTTTGAATCTTCATAAGCATATTCTTTCTTAGCTGTATCTGAAAGTGGTAACCGTCCATATGTAACTCTAGAATAATCCTTTGAATACACATATATATATTCTTTTACTCTAGCAGCTTTACCTATATTAGGCTGATTATCACTTCTTCTCCAAGCAATCGTTTGAACGAGATTCTCTTCCCCAAATATCTCATCACAGATAGCTTTGAGGTTAGCTTGTTCATTATCATCGATAGAAATAAAGATAACACCTGAATCCTTGAGGAGGTTACGAGCTAGGCGGAGGCGTGGATACATCATATTAAGCCAGTCTGAGTGATAACGGGCCGAAGTTTTTTCATTTTTTGTAAGCCCAACTACCTGGCGTCCTTCTTCATCCAAAAGTTCCATCTCTTCCTTCAACTCTTCATCTGTTTTTTGGAACTTATCAGAATATACAAAGTCTTTCCCTGTATTATAGGGTGGATCGATATAAATCATATCTATTTTTCCTAGATAGGATTCTTGTAAGATTTTCAAGACTTCTAAATTATCTCCAGTAATAAAGACATTTTCACTGTTTTCAAAGTCAACACTTTCATCAAGATCTGGTCTTAGGGTTTTAGTAGTTGGTCGCCCAGCTTCTGCAATAGCTTCACGCTTTCCAACCCAAGTAAACTCATAGGATTCTCGACCATCCACAATTTCCTCTGATAAAAACTGTTTAAGCTTCTCAAAGTCAATCGCAGGACGTAATCTGCCGTATTCATCCCTCTTTTCCGTCAGAACTTCAGGAAAAAGTTGACCAATTTTTGAAATATTATCTGTAAAAACATCTTTTGAAGTGAGAGTTAATTTCTCAAGTCCAGAGTTTTCACCTGCGTGCTGTGCTGTGCTGTGCTGTGCTGTGCTGTGCTCATGGTAGTATCCTTTCTTAGCTTTGTCAAGCTTTTGTAATTTTAATTTTCTAACAAATTAAGTTGGCTTATCCTATCTTTGTAATGCTTCATTTTTAATACATTACAGCTTCATTTTATCAAAAATAAGGATTGAAATCAAAAGAGTTCTCTAATCTCAATTTCTGATTTTTCTTTATATTTATACTCTTCAAAAATCTCTTCAAACCACATCAACGTCGCCTTACCGTATATANNAAACAGTGTTTTGAGCAGCTTGCGGCTAGCTTCCTAGTTTGCTATTTGATTTTCATTGAGTATTATTATTTTTTATTCTTTACAGATTCAAAATAGACCTTTATTATTTTTCTAAAAAAGGAAAGCTCTGCGGCCTTCCTTCGTCTTACTTGCGTTTCTTCTTCGCTTTCTTCATTTTGTTAGCCATGCGTTTCATGGACTGTTTCATGGCAAATTCACCGATTTTACCTTTGAGTCCACCACCAAACATCTGACTCATATCTGGCATTCCTGCTCCTCCGAGAGCTGACAGGTCAGGCATACCGCCTTGTCCCATCATTCCTTCAAGGGCAGACATATCCATTCCTCCCATATTTGGCATATTTTTAGGAAGGTTGTTTGGATTGATTCCCATTTGCTTCATCATTTTGTTCATATCTCCAGACATAACACCCTGCATGAGTTGTTTAGCCTGGTTAAAGTCTTTAATGAATTTATTAACTTCGACAAATGTATTCCCAGAACCAGCTGCGATACGACGTCGACGGCTTGGATTTAGCAAATCTGGATTTTCACGTTCTTCAGGTGTCATAGAAGACACAATGGCACGTTTGCGAGCAATCTGGCGTTCATCCACCTTCATGTTTTGAAGGGCTGGGTTGTTGGCCATACCTGGAATCATCTTGAGCAAGTCTTCCATCGGCCCCATGTTTTGCACCTGATCCAACTGATCAATGAAATCATTGAAATCAAAGGTGTTTTCACGCATCTTCTCAGCCATTTCAAGAGCCTTTTGCTCATCGTATTCCTGAGAAGCTTTCTCAATCAACGTAAGCATATCCCCCATGCCAAGGATACGGCTAGACATGCGGTCTGGGTGGAAGGTCTCAATGTCCGTAATCTTTTCACCTGTACCAGTGAACTTGATTGGTTTTCCGGTAATGTGACGAACAGATAGAGCCGCACCACCACGAGTATCGCCGTCAATCTTGGTAAGGATAACCCCAGTCACTTCCAACTGATCATTAAACTCACGCGCAACATTGGCTGCTTCTTGACCAATCATAGCATCAACGACGAGCAGAATTTCATTTGGTTGAGCCAGTGCTTTTACGTCACGAAGCTCGTTCATCAAAAGCTCATCAATCTGCAAACGACCTGCCGTATCAATCAAGACATAGTCGTTATGATTAGTTTGGGCTTGCTCCAAACCTTGACGTACAATCTCAACAGCTGGTACTTCTGTTCCAAGTGCAAAGACAGGCACATCAATCTGTTGTCCCAAGGTCTTAAGCTGGTCAATGGCAGCTGGACGATAAATATCCGCCGCAATCATCAAAGGACGAGCATTTTCTTCTTTCTTGAGTTTGTTGGCCAATTTACCAGCAAAGGTTGTTTTACCAGCCCCTTGTAAACCAACCATCATGATAATCGTCGGAATTTTAGGAGACTTGATAATCTCAGCCGTATCAGAACCTAAAACGGCTGTCAGTTCCTCATCAACGATTTTAATAATCTGTTGCGCAGGATTAAGTGTATCAATGACCTCATGCCCGACTGCACGCTCACGAACTTTCTTGATAAAGTCCTTTACAACAGACAAGGCAACGTCGGCCTCAAGCAAGGCCAAGCGAATTTCTTTGGTTGCCTCTTGGACATCAGATTCAGAGATTTTTCCTTTTTTACGTAAATTTTTAAAGACGTTCTGCAAACGTTCTGTTAAACTTTCAAATGCCATTTTTCTTCCTCTTATTCTCTATTATCAATGCTTGTTAAAATTTCTATCTGCTCCTGCAGAAAGTCATCCTTGGGATAGCGCTCCAAAATCTGGTCAAAAATTTGACTGCGGACAATGTAGTCCGAGTACATGTGCAATTTCATCTCATAATCTTCTAGAATCTTTTCTGTCCGCTTGATATTATCATAGACAGCCTGACGACTGACGCCGAACTCTTCAGCAATCTCAGCAAGACTATAATCATCAGCGTAGTAGAGCTCGATATAATTCATTTGCTTATCTGTCAAAAGCGCTGCATAAAATTCAAAGAGCGCATTCATACGATTGGTTTTTTCAATTTCCATAACTTTTATTATACCAAAAATTAGCCTAATCTACCACACTAGGAAGTCAATACAAGAAGATAGCTAGCAAAATTTGAAAAAATTTGAAAAAAATAAGAGCCTAGCCCCAAGTAATTTCCAATTGATAGCTAGCAAAGGGATGTCCCTCTTGGTTTTGCAGTTGATAGTCTAGTTCAATCTTTTGCCCATCTACTTGATAATGGCTCGTTTGGATGATAAACTCCTGCATGCCCATAGGTGTAGGGATATAGGCTAAACTATCACTATCCTTTAGAAAGCGCATAGTGGTCTTGGGATTGGAAAATCGGCTCATCACCAGTTCTTGACCATGAAATTTAATCACTACTTTTTCCTTTTCCTCATTATAGAAAAGCAGATAGCTATAATCTCCCTTCTCATGCACTTCCACGTCATAAAGCTGGTCAATCACTTCCAACTGCTCATCAAACTGAATCGTATTTCGCATCCGAATCTTCACATCAGGTCCTCTTTCTTGTCTCTTGTCCTACTATTTTACCAAAAACTCTAGCTTTTTGCTATAATGGTCATATGAACGAAAAAGTATTCCGTGACCCAGTTCACAACTACATCCATGTCAATAATCAAATCATCTATGACTTGATCAATACAAAAGAATTTCAGCGTTTGCGTCGTATCAAACAACTGGGAACTTCCAGTTATACCTTCCACGGTGGAGAACATAGTCGCTTCTCTCACTGTCTAGGCGTCTATGAAATTGCACGACGCATCACAGAGATTTTCGAAGAAAAATATCCTGAGGAATGGAATCCTGCAGAGTCTCTCTTGACCATGACCGCTGCTCTTTTACACGACCTTGGGCATGGTGCCTACTCCCATACTTTTGAACATCTCTTTGATACAGACCACGAAGCCATTACTCAGGAGATTATCCAAAGTCCTGAAACGGAGATTCACCAAGTCCTGCTACAAGTGGCGCCAGATTTTCCAGAAAAGGTTGCCAGTGTCATAGACCATACCTACCCTAACAAACAGGTTGTGCAACTGATTTCTAGTCAGATTGATGCGGACCGCATGGACTATCTCTTGCGCGACTCCTATTTTACAGGAGCTTCTTATGGGGAATTTGACCTGACTCGGATCTTGCGTGTCATTCGTCCTGTCGAAAATGGTATCGCCTTTCAGCGCAATGGCATGCACGCCATCGAAGACTATGTTCTCAGCCGCTACCAAATGTATATGCAGGTTTATTTCCACCCAGCAACACGCGCTATGGAAGTTCTCCTACAAAATCTTCTCAAACGCGCTAAGGAACTCTATCCTGAGGACAAAGACTTCTTTGCACGAACTTCCCCACACCTCCTGCCTTTCTTTGAAAAAAATGTGACCTTGTCTGATTATCTGGCTCTGGATGATGGTGTGATGAATACCTACTTCCAGCTCTGGATGACCAGTCCTGATAAGATTCTTGCAGACCTGTCGCAACGCTTTGTCAACCGCAAGGTCTTTAAATCCATTACCTTTTCACAAGAAGACCAAGACCAACTCGCTAGCATGAGAAAATTGGTTGAGGACATTGGCTTTGATCCAGACTACTATACTGCTATTCATAAGAACTTCGACCTCCCTTATGATATCTATCGTCCCGAATCTGAAAATCCGCGGACACAGATTGAGATTTTACAAAAAAATGGTCAACTGGCCGAACTCTCTAGCCTGTCTCCTATCGTCCAATCCCTTGCTGGCAGTCGCCACGGAGATAATCGCTTTTATTTTCCAAAAGAAATGTTGGACCAAAACAGCATCTTTGCAAGCATTACCCAGCAATTTTTACACTTGATTGAGAACGATCATTTTACCCCAAATAAAAACTAGAAGAGGAATTTTATGAGTATTAAACTAATCGCTGTCGATATTGACGGAACCCTAGTCAACAGTCAAAAGGAGATTACTCCTGAAGTCTTTTCTGCCATCCAAGATGCCAAAGAAGCTGGTGTCAAAGTCGTCATTGCAACTGGCCGCCCTATCGCAGGTGTTGCCAAACTTCTGGACGACTTGCAGTTGAGAGACGAGGGTGACTATGTTGTGACCTTCAATGGTGCCCTTGTCCAAGAAACTGCTACAGGGCATGAGATTATCAGCGAATCCTTGACTTATGAGGATTATCTGGATATGGAATTTCTCAGTCGTAAGCTCGGTGTCCACATGCATGCTATTACTAAGGACGGTATCTATACTGCCAATCGCAATATCGGAACATACACTGTGCACGAATCAACCCTCGTCAACATGCCTATCTTCTACCGCACACCTGAAGAAATGTCTGACAAGGAAATCGTCAAGTGTATGTTCATCGATGAGCCTGAGATTCTCGATGCTGCGATTGAAAAAATCCCAGCAGAATTTTACGAACGCTACTCTATCAACAAGTCTGCTCCTTTCTACCTCGAACTCCTTAAAAAGAATATAGACAAGGGGTCAGCTATTACTCACTTAGCTGAAAAACTCGGATTGAACAAAGATCAAACCATGGCTATCGGTGACGAAGAAAATGACCGTGCCATGCTGGAAGTCGTTGGGAACCCCGTTGTCATGGAAAATGGAAATCAAGAAATCAAAAAAATCGCCAAATACATCACTAAAACAAATGACGAATCCGGCGTTGCCCATGCCATCCGAACATGGGTACTGTAAGAGGATATGAATAGACGAAAACCGCTCAGTTGAGCGGTTTTTATAGTAAAATGAAATAGGAATAGGACAAATCAATTTCTAGTAATGTTTTAGAAGTCCAGATACACTATTCTAGTTTCAATCTACTATAGTATCTAATTACATACCCCCTGCTGGAATCGATAAATAGAAAAAACCTTATTTTAAGGCTCTTCCTATACTATTTATCAATAACCCTCTTTTAGAGTATGTCCGTAAGTTTGAATAATTTGTTGTATATCTTTATGCCTTAGTAATCTTGAAACAGCCCATATATCAACACCTTTTGATAATAGACTTCCTGCGAAACAAAATATGGTAGAATAGTTCTATGAATTATGAAGCAAGTAAACAACTAACTGATGCACGATTTAAGCTCCTGGTTGGTGTTCAGCGCACGACTTTTGAAGAGATGTTAGCTGTATTGAAAACAGCTTATCAAGGTAAACACGCAAAAGGGGGACGAAAACCTAAACTAAGCCTAGAATACCTTCTTATGGCGACTTCAATATGTGCGAGAATATCGAACTTATGAACAAATTGCGGCTGATTTTGGTATCCACGAAAGCAACTTAACCCATCGGAGTCAATGGGTTGAAGTAACTCTTGTTCAAAGTGGTGTTACGATTTCAAGAACTCCTCTCAGTTCTGAGGACACGGTAATGATTGATGCGACGGAAGTAAAAATCAATCGTTCTAAAAAAACAATTAGAGAATGATTCTGGTAAAAAGAAATGCCACGCTATGAAGGCTTAAGCGATTGTCACAAGTCAAGGGAGAATTGTTTCTTTGGAGCTCGCTGTGAACTATTGTCATGATATGAAGTTGTTCAAAATGAGTCGCAGAAATATCGGACAAGCTGGTAAAATCTTGGCTGACAGTGCTTATCAAGGGCTCATGAAGCTATATCCTCAAGCGCAAACTCCGAGGAAATCCAGCAAACTCAAGCTGCTAACAGCTGAAGATAAAGCCTGTAACCATGCGCTATCTAAGGAGAGAATCAAGGTTGAGAATATTTTTGACAGAGTATAGTAGATTGAAACTAGAATAGTACACATCTACTTCTAAAACATTGTTAGAAATCGATTTGACTGTCCTGATCGATTTGTCCTGTTCTTATTTCATTTCACTATGAAAACGTTTAAAATATTTTCAACAACCTATCGAAATCATCGTAAACGCTTCGGCTTACGAATGAATTTGATTGTTGGTATTATCAATCATGAACTAGGATTCTAGTTTTGCAGGAAGTCTAATAAATATAAACCGTAAATATGCCTGCCTGCTTTTGCTATCATGGTTTGGCTACCTATCCCAAGTTCGGATAAAAATACTTTCAAGTATTTATTCAATCCATAATTTGTAGAAAGTTTATACCTTCTATCACAAGAGACCAAATCATATTTCTTTAATTCTTCACGATTATAAAGAACCTTATCTTGTTCCTCTTTCAATGCATCCAATACAGATATTAAATCTTCATCAATAATAATTTCTCTTATGGAAGTATTCGTTTTTTGAGGAATAAAATTTGTCGATTTCTAGCAAATCTTCCATACGTTTTTAGAGTTTCTCTTTCATTTTCTATTTTATAATTCACCTTCTAATTCTCTTATAATCGAGTGTAAAGATTCTTTCGTTTTGGGAACAGATTCCTTCAATATACCCTCTATAATTTTAAAATTTAAGTTAGAATAATTATGATAAATAAAATTTCTAAAACCTTTTATCTGAGTCCAGTTTATCCTATCTGAATACTTCTGTTTTACTTCCTCTGATAATTTGCCTAACGATAACTGTTCTCCTACCTGTCCTAAATTCATAGCGATAGAATCAACTACCATATCATCATCTAAAGGTAAATTATATCTTCTTGCTTTATACAAAACAGCATCGGCCTTATCAAGATATAAAACCATATCCTTCAAATATGCTATATCAGTTTCAAGAGATTGACTTCTCATAAATAACCTCTCTATCATTCAAAAAATTTTTCTTGACTAACTTCCCAATGTTTGTTTTTGGAGAAAGTAAATCACTAACCAATAGAATATCTATATTACCATCAAAAATAGTCAAAAGTCTACCATATACATCAAAATATATAGAATCATCCTCTAACTCCAAAGCAATATCAACATCACTTTTCCCATCAGCTTCGCCCCTAGCATAAGAGCCAAATAGATAAATTTTAGATAAATCATATTGTTTAGCAACAGGAACAATTTTTTCCTTTATCTGATCTATTGTATAAACCATAACCGAACCCCTTTAGATTATATCTATCCACACTTTTATTTCACCTTACTCAGAATCAAGTTTAACTTCAAAAGGAATACTTCTTGTCAACACACTTTGCTTCAAAAATAACTTCACAGCAGTTGACATATCCAACCCCAACTCATTAAAAATCGCAGTCGCTTCTTTTTTCAATTCATCATCTACTCTTACAGCAATTTGTGACATAGCATTTCTCCTTTTCTTCTTGTATATCTATTGTATCACTTTTACCAATACATATCAAACTTATTCCCTAATAAATACAGTCTTTAAATTTAAACTTGCAACTTCTTCTCTAATGCTTGTGCCAAAACTTCTGAATAGTTAATCTTTTCTCGATCAGCAAGACGAACTAGCCATTCAGGAACGGTCACGTTCTTTCTAATCGCCTTGTTACTTCTCACAAAAGGCGCAGGATCAACTTGAATCATTGATACAAAACCATCTGAAACTTCAATCTTTAAAATATCACTTGGAGTAGGCAACGCCATCCCTTCATCGATATAAGAAGCTAAAACATTTTCAAGCATTTCTCGAGCATTTTTCATCGCTTCTTCGATATTTTTTCCTTCTGTACCACCACCAAATTCTGGAAATTCTACCCAATATCCTGTTCCTTCTTTATGAAAAATAGCTGGATACGTTTTTAACATTCTACTACCCCCAACATTCTACTACCTCTGATGTAAAAAGACTTAGGAAAGTAAAAATTACAATCCTAAATCTTTGAGAATCTTTCTCTCCAATCCCTTTCCCAAATCTTCATTTCCATGAACTGGAATCGTGACAAGATAAGAAAAACCCTCTTTCTTAAAATGATGATGACTTCCTCTTTGACGAACTTCAACCCATCCATTCTCAAGAGCTAGTTTCACCATTTCTTTACCTGTAAGTGGCATATATATTCGTTACCTCCTTACACTTACTATTATACGCATTATGTGTATAATAGTCAAATTAAAACAAACCACTTTTTCTCAATAACTACAAAATAAAATAGACCAGCTTCCTGATCTACTTTATTCTATATTCATTGACTTTTGGTCAAATTTTGGTCACACTTTGGTCAAAGATTCCAAAAATACTAACCTATTTTAAAAAACTAAATTGTGATGATTGCCTACAAATAAACACTTTGAATATTCTTTATGTTTCTTTACGCTTCTTATTATGCCCCCTGCAGGAATCGAACCTGCAACTACTCCTTAGGAGGGAGTTGTTATATCCATTGAACTAAGGGAGCTAGATAAAAACTCTGCTGAAAAAGCAGAGTTTTAGTCGAATTAACGACGGATTTCTTTGATACGAGCTGCCTTACCTTGAAGAGCACGCAAGTAGTACAATTTCGCACGACGTACTTTACCGTAACGAACAACTTCGATTTTTTCAACACGTGGAGTGTGGATGGGGAAGATACGCTCAACACCTACACCGTTAGAGATTTTACGAACTGTGTAGTTTTCTGAGATACCAGCACCTTTACGTGCGATAACAACACCTTCAAAAATCTGGATACGTTCACGGTTACCTTCGACAACTTTCGCGTGTACACGAACAGTGTCACCAGGACGGAATGATGGGATATCTGTACGAAGTTGACCTTCAGTCAAGCTTTGGATTAATGGATTCATTTTATTCTCCTATCTTTGTCAATCTTGAAGAATCTTCCTCAGCGGATAAACTGTATTTTTGTGCGTCCATTACACACAAGATACAGTTTACCAAATTTCCACAAAAAAGTAAAGAAATTTATAGCAGAATTCCTAAAAAAATCGCAATCAAACCACCGAGGTAGGTCAAAGCTAAATAAGAATAAAATCCCTTCCTATCACTTAACAATCTTTGGAGTTCGTCATTCAAGGTCGAAAAAGTTGTCAAACCTCCACAAAATCCTGTTGCTAAAATAGCATAGACTTCCTTAGACTCCACATGATTGTAGAATAATCCAATTAAAAAACAACCTAGAAGATTGACTATGAGCGTTCCGAGGGGCAATTTAGAAGTTTGATTATAGCGGGAAAAGAAATAGCGCACTAAAGCTCCGAAACCACAAGCAATTGCAAGATAGACGATTACCATTTCTTCCTCCCTAGAAAATAAGCTAAGAGTAGGCCTCCACCGATGCTCAAAAGCAAATACAGGACTAAACTAAGATAACGCCCTGTATCAAGCAGCTTCACAGTATCAAGCATTAGGCTGGAAAAAGTTGTTAAACCTCCGCAAAAACCTGTACCCAGAGCTAAAACCAAGCCCTTACTTGTTCCCTTATAGACTAGATAACCTTTTACCAGATAAACCAAGCAGAAAATTCCCAGATAGTTGACAAAGAGAGTGCCCCAAGGAAAATCTGGACTGACTGGTAACCAAGTGGAAACTAGATAGCGTACAAGTCCGCCCACCATGGCAGCTAGAAAAATTCCTAGCGGATAAAATTGTTCTTTTTTCATTTGATGTTTTGATCCTGATAATCACGCGAACGTTTGAGTATGTCCGAAAAAGTCGCGACGATAGTCTCCTGATAGCGCTTGTCCTCTACACGATTCCTAACCTTTTCAAAGATAATTGATTCTCTCTTGGTATCTAAAATCGGTTTACCTGATGCTTTCTTATAAGCAACTACACCCTCAACCAAATGCATTCGTTCTTCTAAGAGCTTGACGATTTGGTCGTCGATTTGATCAATTTCTTGACGAATACTATCTAAATCCATACAGTCTCCTCCTTTATTTGAATTATTGTATCAAAAAGCCACCAAATAGGCTAGTAAAATCCTAACTCACGATAAGAAAAATGCACTGATTGATTACATCAGCGCACTTTTATACTTATCCTACTTTAGCAGCCAATTCTTCTGCGAATTGTTCCAAGCGCTCAATGTCTTCTTCCTCAGCAGAGAGATCAACTTTAACACATTCTGAACCTTTTTCTGCTCCTGTCGAAACAAAAACACGATCAAAGTCATCAACAGCCTTACAGAATTCATCGTAGAAGGTATCTCCTGAACCAACCACTCCGTAGATTTTGCCATTCAAGTTGAGATCTGCTAGGTCTTCGTAGAAGTCCATCATCTCATCTGGCAATTCACCATCACCATAAGTATAGGTCGCAACGATAGCGATGTCAGCTTCCAAGAAGTCTGAAGCGTCAACAGTTGTACATTCATCAACATCGACATCCAAGCCCAAGTCACGTAATTTGTCTGCTACAATATCTGCAATTTCTTCGGTATTACCGGTCATACTGGCAAATACAATTTTTGCTAATACCATATCGTCCTCCTCAATTTATCTTTCTCCATTATATCACATCTTTTTCATTTTAAAAATAAAAATTCTTGTGCTACAATGAAATGAGAAAGAATTGAGGTTATTTATGGAAATTTGCCATCAAATTTTAGAAAAAATCAAAGAATACGACACGATTATCATTCATCGTCATATGAAACCAGACCCTGATGCCTTGGGAAGTCAAGTGGGCTTGAAAGCCTTGCTGGAATATCATTTCCCTGAAAAAAACATCAAAGCCGTAGGTTATGATGAACCGACTCTTACTTGGATGGCTGAGATGGATCTTGTTGAAGATAGTGCCTACCAGAGCGCACTTGTCATCGTCTGTGATACGGCGAATACTGCTCGTATCGATGATAAGCGCTATAGTCAAGGTGATTTTCTCATTAAGATTGACCACCATCCAAATGATGATGTATACGGTAACCTATCTTGGGTAGATACTAGTTCAAGTAGCGCTAGCGAGATGATTACCCTATTTGCCCAAACAACCCAACTGGCCTTGTCAGATCGAGCTGCTGAGTTGCTCTTTGCAGGAATTGTTGGTGATACAGGTCGCTTCCTCTACCCTTCTACCACTGCACGGACTCTTCGTCTGGCTGCCTATCTAAGAGAACAGAACTTTGACTTTGCGGCTCTCACTCGCAAAATGGACACTATGAGTTACAAAATTGCTAAACTTCAAGGCTACATCTATGACCATCTGGAAGTGGATGAAAATGGTGCTGCTCGCGTTATCCTGAGTCAAGAAGTCTTGAAACAATTTAATGTTACTGATGCTGAAACTGCAGCCATTGTCGGTGCACCTGGACGTATTGACAGTGTTAGTCTCTGGGGAATTTTTGTGGAGCAGGCTGATGGCCACTACCGAGTTCGCTTACGCAGTAAAATCCATCCTATCAATGAAATCGCCAAGGAGCATGATGGTGGAGGCCACCCTCTAGCAAGCGGTGCTAATTCCTATAGCCTAGAGGAAAACGAAATCATCTACCAAAAGTTAAAAAACTTGCTTAAAAACTGATAAAATACTTGCCAAACTTTTCATAATCTGATAGACTAGTATGGTAACAATCTATGGCTCGCAAAGAGACCATGGCAGAAAGGAAATATTGCAAAATGAAAAAAGATATCCATCCAGAATATCGCCCAGTTGTCTTCATGGACACAACTACTGGTTACCAATTCCTTAGCGGTTCAACAAAACGCTCTAACGAAACAGTTGAGTTCGAAGGCGAAACTTACCCATTGATCCGTGTGGAAATTTCATCAGACTCACACCCATTCTACACTGGACGTCAAAAGTTCACTCAAGCAGATGGACGCGTGGATCGTTTCAACAAAAAATACGGTCTCAAATAATGATAAAAAGACAGCTTCGGCTGTTCTTTTTTGTTTCTTGAAATCAACTGCTGTTTTCATGTTCCAAACTAAAAAAACTTTACACTCTCGATAGTTTCTAGAGTACAAAGTTTTCTCTTGCCTAAAAAATATAAAAGATATATACTAGCTATATATAGTATAGATTGGAGATATACCATGACGACATCACTTACTAAGCAATACAATTTTAAAATCAATGAGTCATCAATGGAACAAGCTAGAGCTATCATCAAGGAAAAAGGAATGACTATGACGGATGCTATTAGTCTTTTTATCGAGCAGATTGTTCTCGAACAGGATTTACCAATAAAAACTGTAGAAGATATATATCGTGAGCGATTGATTCAGGAACTACAAGCCCAATCTGAACGCTCCTTAAGAGAATACGAATCCGGACAAGGAACTTCCCTAGACAATATGAGGCTACGATATGGCTTATAAAGTGAGTCTTTCTACTGAAGTGAGTCAGGCAATTGACAATATCCATGACTACATTACTACTGTTCTTTTATCACCTCAGTCTGCTAAGAATACTGTAGCCAGAATTTTAGACGGCTTAAAAAGTTTAGAAACTTTTCCTGAAGCTGGCTTTGATGCAGATGAAAAAATCGAACTAAAAATCAACAGTAAGTACCCTACGCGAGGAAAAATTATCGGTCAGTATATCTTGCTTTACTTTATCGACCAGACTCAAAGAACTGTTTTTCTTTCCCACTTATTTCACACCAAAAGTGACTATGTTACCTTGCTCCAAAGCAAAAATAACAAAAACTCAAAATCATCATTTTAATGTCCACCACTCTCTTAATAACCTTGTACTTATAAGGAACACAGTCTTCATTTTAACTAAAAAATAAAAAAACTTTGCACTCTAGCTAGCCACACGATGCTTTTCAGAGTACAAAGTTTTTTTATCTGACAAGATTTAGTCTTCCTTATCTTGATGTTCAGTTCCTTTAACTGCTTTTTTAAATTCAGATAGCATTTTACCGATTGATTCACCTAATTCAGGCAATCGTTTTGGTCCAAATATCAAGAGAGCTCCTAAAACGATGATAATCAATCCTGGTGCTCCAATATCACGTAAGATTCCCATTTCTCTCTCCTTTCTGCTTGCGTTTCATAATGTATTTGCTGATAGCAATACTTAATTCATAGAGTAAAATCAAGGGGGCAGTCATTGCCAAATCACTAACAAAGTCGGCTGGTGTCAAGATGACTGCAAGTACCAATAAGATAAAATAGGCATATCGGCGATAAGCAATCAATAATTCTGCTCCAATGAGCCCAATCGACGTCAAAAAGGCAATGATAACTGGCAATTCAAAAATCAGAGCCAAAGGCAAGGTCGTTTGAAAAACAAAAGACAGATAATTTTGGGCGGTTAACTGCGTTTCAAATAGACCTTCTCCCAACCCTAATAAAACCTGAAGTAAGGCCGGTGTTACAAAGTAAAAACCAAAAGCCAGTCCAACTAGAAAACAAAGGAAACTAGCTGGAATATAGGCAAAGACAGCTCTAGCTTCTTCCTTCTTTAAACCGGGTTTAATGAAAGACCAAATATGATACACCGTGTAAGGCAAGGTGATAGTAAAGGCCATCAGACTAGCCAAACGTATGTAAATCCATAAAATATCATTAGGCCCTAAAACAATCAACTTTTGCTGAAAAGATTGGGTCACATACTGGTAAATCTGGTCTGCAAACAGCAGAGAAACAGAGAATACCAAAAAGAAACAAATGACTACTGCCAATAGTCTCTTTCTAAATTCTACCAGATGTTCAACGATTGTCAATTCTTTTCTATCCATTTATTTTTCACCCTGTCTAAAAGTGACAATCAAGACAATAATAACAAAGACTAGCTGGCTAACCAAGCCTTCCCAACTTGGATAAATTCCAAGCAAGTCGATCGTTGGAAAGCCTGTCACTAAGTGATTTGGTGCCATATTGGTCAACTGAAGAGCATGGATACTAACCCCCAGCATCTTGAAGGCTAGGGCATAAATCATCCAAGTCAGGATAAAGAAGACCTTATGTGGCAGGAAGAATTGACTGGCCTTGTTCATCACAAGGGCAATAATTACCAGAACCAGCAAGGCAAGTGAAATTCCCAAGACAAATTCAAAACTGGAAATTCTTGGTAAAATCCCAACATAAAAGAGAATGGTTTCTGCTCCCTCACGGAAAACAGCTAGAAAACTGAGGGCAAACATGGAAATAAAGGAGCCTGTCTTGGTCACTGTTTCCATTTGTGACTCCATAAAGGTATTCCATTTTTTGACCGAGGATTTGCTGTGGAGCCAGATTCCAATCAAAATCATCATAGCTACCGCAAAAATCCCCACTGCTCCTTCGATGATTTCACGATTGGAGCCTGATGTTACTACTGGAAAGGAAATTTGCAGGATGAAGGCAATAAGGAGACTGGCCATGATTCCAGTGATAGCACCACCATAAACCCACTTGAGCCCTTTTCGCATCTTGGCTGCTTTCAAGGTCGTTACCAAGGCCATGACGATTAAGAGAGCCTCTACACCTTCTCTTAGGAGAATCAGCATAGCATCAAAGGCATTGTAACGTGCGCTAGTATCAATTTGTGATAAATCTGCTATCAGTTTTTCTAATTTTTCTTGGTATTCCTTCTCACTTCCCTTGACCATAATCACAGGGCTTTCACTTTCCACTCGTGTATAGAGGGAAGGATTGGTCGTGCTAACAGAACCCTCAATCGTTGGCCAGATAGTAATAAATTCCTTCATACTGGCTGCTCCTGATGCTTGGTCATCAGCTTGGAATTGTTCCAAAGCCTTTGTCAAAAGGGCAATGCCGTCTTTGAGACTTAAATCAGAAGATGCTTCTGCAACTTCTTTTCCAGCTACAAAATCATCAATAGCCTTTTTTAAGTCCTCAAAGGAAATCTGGATTGAATTAAAATCTGTAGGCTCGGTTTCCATACTACTACGCAAGAAAGAAATAGCTGTTTCAACACGTCCATAATGGGCCGTACTATTGTCACGAACCACACTTTCATTGATGGTCCAAGTGGAATTCATTTTCTTAAAGGCCTCTCGGACCTTTTCCAAATCTTTGGAAGTAATAGCCTGTTCCAAGGCTTCAAAACGTAGACTCAGACGGTTGACCAATTTTTCCTTTTCCGCATCTAGGTCAATAGGATTTTGTTCTTTTTCAAAAGCTAATAGGGCTGCAGAAATTTCGGTGAGTTTGTCTTCAGTAATCTCGCCTGATTGAGCTAACTTTTCCTTAACAACTTTACCAGCCTCAGAATTGCTGTCTTCTACTCTTTCGAAGTCTGATGCCATCTCCTGAACGAGTTTCTGAGCCTCAGACTGACTCCCATTTTTGACCGCTTTAGAAGCATCTGTGATTTTCACAAAGTAAAAATTCAGACTTTCTTGGGCACCTACTGGGGAAAGAATTAAAAGTGACAAAGCTAAAACTAGTAACCAGCTTTTAGCCTTCCAATAATTTCTGACCAATGTAGCCCCCTTTCTCCACACCACCAAAGCAAGCAAAGAGTCCACTACCGATATGAGTGATGTATTCATTCATCTTATCAGTAGCGCCTAGATTGGTTTGAACCTTGACAAAGTTATCAGGATCCTTCTGGAAAGAAATAAAGAGCAAGCCCGTATCAAACTGGCCAGTTTTTTCATCAATTCCATCAGAGTAAGAATAAGAACGACGCAAAAGCGGCTTGTCCACTTCCTTAGCCAAACGAACATGCGAATCATCAGGCAAAAGACTCAAATCCACTTCATCAAACTCATTTTTCTTACCGAAAGGGGCACCACTTTCCTTGTAACGACCAAAGGTATTTTCTTGTTCTTCAAGACTAGTACGATCCCAAGTTTCTAAAAACATCTGAATCCGACGAACTGCCATATAAGAACCATTTTCCATCCAGTCCTTACTATCAGCCCAAATGACGCGGTCAAAGTCTTTCTCCTTGGTTGGATTTGCTGTTCCATCCTTAAAACCAAAGAGGTTACGCGGAGTCTCCATTCGATCCCCGATAGCTGCAAAACCAGACTGACTCCAACGAAGGGTCACGGCATTTCTCCCCTTACGGATGAGATTGCGAATAGCGTGAAAGGCAACCTGCTCATCATCTGCACAGGCCTGGATGACAATATCTCCACCAGTATATTTTTCACGCAATTGCTCTTTAGGAAAAGGCGGTAAATCCCTGAAAACTTGAGGACGCTTGTTTTCCAAGTTCATCTTTTTCAAGAAACTCGCAGACACACCAAAAGTCAGCGTCAAACGATGAGGGTTGAGCCCGACTGTCTCACCAGTATCACTCGGAGGCAAGAGAGCATTCTGGCCATCTTTTTTGACCAATTCCCCCTCAACCAACTTGGCACTATAATCCGTCCAATCCTTGAATAGCTGGATAATCTTATCTCTATCCGTCGTATGCAGGTCCAAGACAACAAAATAGATATTCTTTTGCATGGGCGTACTAATCCCAGCTTGATGCTTGCCATAAAAAGCAATTTTTTCATTTCCGTACGAGATTTTTTCCTGACTTCCTAGCTTAGGTGCGAAAAAAGCAGAAGCACCAGAGAGTCCTAGCGCTAAACCAGCCCCTCCAATCCCTGCTTTTTTTAGAAATTCTCGACGGTCCATTTTCTTCTCAAAAAACTTTTCGTCTTTTTCAGTCATGACTCTTATTCTCCACTAAGAAATTTACCCATTTGTGATAGAGGCTCACCAAGTTTTGTCACAGCTTCTGACAATTCTTTGGTATCTTCTGTTGTCAAATCTGTATAGAGCTTGTAGTGTTCCTTGTCGGTCATGTGTTTGTCCAACAAATCATTGACAGACTTGAAGTCCGCTTCCAATTCTTTAACTAGGTTAGCGTCTGATTTTTCAAGCAAAGGTTTAAAGAGTTGGAAAATCTTCTCAGCTCCCTCGATATTGGCACGGAAGTCATACAAGTCTGTATGAGAATAAATTTCCTCTTCCCCTGTAATCTTACTTGTTGCAACTTCGTTAAGCAAGTCGACTGCCCCAGTCAGCATAACCTTGTAGTCCACATCAACAGTTGCAATCTTGGCTTTCAATTCCTTGATATCATTGACCAACTGATCACCATAGCTTTCAGTTCCTTTAGTTGTATTGTCTTCCCAAAGGATACGCTCAATACGGTGGAAACCTGACCATCCCTCTTCTGTCTTGTTTTCGTCCATGTAGTCTGCCAAACGGAAGTCAATCTTGACATCTGACTCACCAAAACTCTCGGCAATCGGTTCTGAACGCTCATAAGACATACGAATCAGTGGATAGACCTTCTTAGCTTCTTCTAACTTACCTTCTTTCAACAGTTTGACAAAGCCTTCTGTATCTGTCAACAGTTTATCGATTTGGTCTTGCACAAAAGTCTTATAGTCAGCAGTAGCCTTATCAAGCATTTTTTGCTTGTCTTCAGACAAGGCTGTCACCTTGGACGAATCGGTTGTCTCGGTTGATTTTTCAAAACGGACTGCACAAGCTGTCAATAGCAAGGCTGAAGATAAAAGGACAAAACCTAGTTTTTTCATTGTATACTCCTATCGGTTCAGGAAACCTGAATTCATTTTACGTTTCATTATACTATGTTTTTTCTAATCTGTCAATAAATTTTCAGACAATTTAATGTTATGTTTTCTCAATCTACCAGACTTAATACGACTTTGTAACTTGTAATCTTGTAAACGATACATGGTCGGAACATAAAAGAAATCACCACTTTTATGTAACTTAATCGCAACTTAATCGCAACAAGAACATTATTATCAAATCTTTTTACATATTCAAAACTGGCGTCTTTCTCTCGTGGATTGATGCCGACGAAATCTGGGTTCCTTAGTATGAGTTCCAGGTCTTCAATATGATGAATCACATCATTGTGATGGCCTTTTATCATATGACTTCTCAAACCGTCTTTGTTGACCTTTATGTCGCTCGCTTCAAGAACAATATCAAAAATTTCTTTTACTTCATCGGTAATCTGACCGATTTTTTTCATGATCCATAATTTCCTCCGTTATTCCACAACTATTATATCACAATCATAGTGTATATCAGGATATATCAAACTCTATTATTCGTTAGATACTCAATTTTAACTTTTCCCTTTTCCTCAAAATAATAGTATAATAGAGGTAGAATTTAGAATCGAGGTACACCTATGGCTGTAAAATTTACAAAACGAGACGACTTGGACAAGATGTTTGAAGAGTTTGCTAAACTCCCAGATTTGAAACAAGTCACTTTCCCTGATGACAAAGAGAAAAAAGCCAAAGCAGAAAAGAAAAACTAGATGACTGCTTTTCAACAACTCCCATCTAGTGTACTTCAAACTGGAGCCATTTTCCTCTCCATTATCATTGAAGCCCTTCCCTTCGTTCTGATAGGAAGCATTGTCTCAGGGCTGATTGAGGTCTATATCACACCTGACAGGGTTTATCATTTTCTCCCTCGAAATCGTTGGGGGAGAATCTTTTTTGGCACCTTCGTTGGTATACTTTTCCCTTCTTGTGAATGTGGAATCGTCCCCATTATCAATCGTTTTCTGGAAAAAAAGGTTCCCAGTTACACGGCCGTTCCCTTTCTTGTGACAGCACCTGTTATCAATCCCATTGTTCTTTTTGCGACCTATTCTGCCTTTGGCAACTCCTTCCATGTCGCCCTATTACGAGCTCTGGGTTCCATTCTTGTGGCTGTAATACTAGGAATTTTTCTAGGATTTTTCTGGCAAGAACCGATTCAGAAAGAAAATCGTCTGACTTGTCATGAGCATGATTTTTCTTACTTGAGTTCTGCAAAAAAAGTTTTTCAAGTCTTTGTGCAGGCCATTGATGAATTTTTTGATACGGGGCGTTATTTGGTATTTGGCTGCCTCTTTGCTTCTATAATACAGGTCTACGTTCCGACTCGGATTCTGACCTCTATCAGTGCGACCCCTCTTTTTGCCATCCTGCTCTTGATGATTTTATCCTTTCTTCTTTCGCTCTGTAGTGAGGCGGATGCCTTTATAGGTGCTTCTCTTCTCTCGAGTTTCGGTTTGGCTCCAGTTCTGGCCTTTCTCGTCATTGGCCCAATGCTGGATATCAAAAATATTCTCATGATGAAAAATTACTTGAAAGCACGATTTATTAGTCACTTCATTACGATTGTGACTCTGGTCGTTTTAGCCTATTCTCTCTTGATTGGAGTCATCCTATGATTCGATTTTTAGTTTTAGCTGGCTATTTTGAACTGACTATTTACCTCCATCTGTCGGGCAAACTAAACCAGTACATCAACATGCACTATTCCTATCTGGCCTATATCTCCATGGTGCTTTCCTTTATCTTGGCAATTGTTCAATTGTATATCTGGATGAAGCAAATCAAAACCCACAGTCATCTGAACAGCCGATTGGCCAAGATGACGAGTATTTCTCTTCTGGCTATTCCACTTGTCATCGGCTTAACTTTCCCAACTGTTAGCTTGGATTCTCAGACCGTTTCTGCTAAAGGTTATCATTTCCCCCTATCGGAAGGAACGGATCTAGCCATTCAGACAAGTGAAGGGACGACAAGCCAATATTTGAAACCAGACACCAGTTCTTATTTTTCAAAATCAGCCTATGAAAAGGAAATGCGAACGGCGGCGGATAAATACTTGTCCCAGGATAGCATTCAGATCACTAATGAAAACTATATGGAGGTCATGGAGGCTATCTACGACTATCCAGATGAGTTTGAGGGCAAGACAATCCAGTTTACAGGCTTTGTCTATAACGACCCCAGTCATGCCAATAGTCAATTTCTGTTCCGATTCGGCATTATCCACTGTATCGCAGATTCTGGTGTCTATGGATTGCTGACCAAGGGAAATACCCGGCAGTATGAAAACAACACTTGGATTACGGCCAAAGGAAAACTGCTCAATCACTACCATAAAGAACTCAAACAAAATCTCCCAACCTTGGAAATCGACAGCTTTACAAAAGTCGATAAACCAGAAAATCCCTATGTTTATCGAGCTTTTTAAGAAAATCAAGATAAAAACGAACAAGTTCTCTTCTGAATGACAGAAAAGAGCCTGTTCGTTTTTTTTGTTATATGAGAATTAGTGACTTGTAGATTTTCATCTTATACCATTTCAAGCCATACAAGCAACTCAGTGAGAATAAGAGAGCCACTCATTAATCATACTAGCGATTTTTTTGGGTGCTTGAGTATAAAGCTCATGGCCAACGTTTTCTAGAAAAATAGTATCAAAATAATCTGGTAATTCTTTTAGTGTTTCCTCTCTCCATGTAGCTTCATTAGGATAGCGAGGACTAATAAACAAGGTATCTCCCACTTCTCTCTTAAAAGCTTGTATTTTTCTCCGTAAGCGGAGTATCGCTTCTATATTTTCATAATTTATAGCCAACTCATATCTATTATACTCAGAATTCCAGTGATAGGACTGCCTTACGGCTTTCTCCATATTTTCTGACCAATGCTTTGCTTCAGATTTTTCTTTAGAAATAAGAAGAGCTAAGTCTGAAACAATTTGAGATTTGATATAATTTTTAGTTTCCTCTAACTCTGTATCTAAAGGTAAAATCTTATCTAAATCTAGATAGCCACCATCCAAAAGAATCAGTTTCTTCACTTCTTGAAATTCCGATGCGAGATAACGAGCCAAATCTCCTCCAAGAGAATGGCCTATCAGACAGATAGATTCTTCCTCTTCTATCGATTTTTTAAACCATGATTTCAATTC
Organism: Streptococcus sp. 477; assembly: GCF_013277295.1. Classification (NCBI taxonomy): domain Bacteria; kingdom Bacillati; phylum Bacillota; class Bacilli; order Lactobacillales; family Streptococcaceae; genus Streptococcus; species Streptococcus sp. 477. The sequence continues at coordinate 2,898 of NZ_VMMQ01000022.1, read as the reverse complement.
TGTTTCATCTCGAAGATGTTTTTCATATGGATTTAGAAAATAAACCTGAGAATCTAGTTCTTGAAGAAGATCCTTGCTATGATAGACATTACTTCCCAAACCACCAATAAAATATTTTTTCATTCTCTACTTAATACTATGCTTATTCATCTTTTGTTCAAAGATAGTTGTGATAATCTGACGTAATTCTTCTCGTTCTTTTTCTGGAATCTCACCACTTGTTTGAGCTGCAGCGTAGAGTTCAGGGTGTTCGATTGAAATGCGTTTAATCGTACGTGTCGTAGCATGTTTTCTGACGAAAAATGGGATTCGCTTAATCAAGTCTTGTGGGACAAGCGCAAGAATCTTCTCAGCAGTTTCCTTGTCACTAATCTTAGACGTCGTCAGCCCATTCTTTATCATTTCCTGTTCTTTTTCTGTAAAATCTTTTAATTCCATCTGATTAGTCCTCCTATTTTCTCTAAGTTAAATTATATAGCAATCTGGATAAAACTACAAATGGACTATCTGGAAATAGGTGCAATACTGTAAAGACGAGTCTGTTCTTTAATTATAAATCTTCCTCCTCAGTCACTTCCCATACTTCTGATTGATAGCCATTCCCATCAATATCGTATCTTTGGATATAGCCAATAAATGTTTCATTTTTTCGTGGTTTCTGGCTATTAACGATTGAAATAACCCACCAACTCATCAAAAATAGAAATAAAAGTCCTAGGATTACTGTCATATCATACCACCATTAAAGTTTAACCCACTTATCATTATCCATGATAAAAGGCTGAGCCAGTCCCTCGCCTGTATAATCCGCATACTTGGTGCCTAAATACTTGTAACAATCTTCCTTGCTGGCAAATTTAATCGCTTGGTAGGGCTCTTCGAAAGTCAATTTCTCTACAAATAAGAAACCGTCATCAGCCGGTACTAAGACTCCAACGTGGCCTACAAACAGATACTCACCATCCAGATTGTCGTGCAAGACTACAGATAGCATTCGAGCTTTGTCGTTGAATTGAAATTGGGAGAAGAATGTTTCCATCTTTTCAGCGTGAACCTTGACATCCGTCGTTGCCTCAGTTGGAACTCTCGAAAATAGAATATCAAACTCTTCCTTATCTTGTGAATCAAAGACCTTCCCCTTATCAATCGCATCGTTATCTAGGAAAAGCAATTGATCATTCTTATCAAGTTTTGGAATGGTGACTGAATTTTTCAAAAGACAATAACTATTGATACGGCAGTTGGTTCCAACAAAATCACCCTTCTTTTGATTCCAGAGATGACTGATTTTTTCAACATCGTATTCTGTGTGAGTAAAGGAAGTGAAATCTCCTGATAAGCCAGTTGAGCCGACAATGGTATTGTAATCATTAACGAGATTAAAAAAGGCATCAACACTATTTGGATCCAAGTGAGCTGATAAGAGAGATTTGACCTCTTCTGTACTTACCTGATTGTTTAGGTTGGTGTATGAAGCTTTCCATGGAACTTTCGTTGAACTACTTTGCCTTTGACTCGTCCCATTCGAAGTTGTAGCATCTTGCTGACAAGCTGCCAAGCCTAAAAACAAAGCTGAACAGATTCCTAATATGGCTAATTTTCTTGATTTCTTCATCTTTTTCTCCTAAATGTCTTGGATTAAAGTTTCTTTAACTACTGATTTACAGATATTGATTACTTTCTCATTTAATATGCTCATCGTCTTTCCCTCCGATTTGTTTTTTTGTTATTTCCTTAAGCTTGATTTAATTATAATAGGCGTTTCGTGCTCTGTCAACAATTTTTTTACGAAAACACAACAAAGTTTTCATTTTCGTGGATTTCGTGTTATGCTTTACTTATAAAAACAGAAAGCGATTTCATTCGTGGGTAAAGAAGAGATTGCGATTGTTACATGCGAAAAATAAAACAATATAGACTAGTAATGGTTGGACTCAATAAGAATTGAGTACTAAGATTGGTATAAGTAAAAACACCCTTGGAAACTATGAAAAAAGGGGTAGGTCTACTAAGAAAAATACTATATTTGACTTAGTTAAAGTATTCAGTAGCTTGATTGATGCCTCTTTCCTCCAGTTCAAAAGGATTCTCCTAGCGATATCCAATCTATCTACGACCAACGGGCATCACCCAGACAAGGTAAATTCCTGACCTATGCCGAGAGGCAACTGTATGAGAAGAAAAACGATGATAAACGAAGTATCGCAAAAATCATCAGACTGGACGACTACAGACAGACTACTTGCTCTCGTGTTAGGTAGTTTATCTCTGCAGGTAGCCGCTCGATGCAGGACGACAATTTAGATATGGAGTTTCCATTCTATGAGGATGAAATCCCAGACGACTACGACGCAATCGCTTATATCGTCAGCAAGTCCATGGAGCCAAAGATAAGAAACGGCAACTACCTATTTATCAAGAATCCCCCACAGATTGACTATAATACCATCGTCATCTTCCAAGTAGACGGTGCTAACTAGGTCAAGAAACTTCGCCAAGGCTACCTCAAAAAACTCAATCCCGAATACCCCGACATCCACCTAGACGAAAGCACCCATATTCGTACCATCGGGAAAGTTGTCAGGCTGTATAGGGAGAATTAAAAAAGGGGGAGAATGGCGATATAAAACAAACAGATTTTAAAAGATTCGAAAAACTTTGAAAAAGTTCATTCTACATTTCAAAAAAAGAATAAGTGACCTAAAGCAGATTAGATTTTGTTAAACAATAGTGATATGTAAATTTAGAGAAAGGCATTTAAGATCACTTTTCAAAAGGCAAATACTAAACTAACGAAACCGATAAACCAGCCCCTTAGTTCCCATATTTTCAGGCACACACTCCTTAGTACACTAGCTGAGAAGAATATCCCATTAAAAGCTATAATCCCATCTTTGA
>NZ_VMMQ01000021.1:17937-18268 GCF_013277295.1 Streptococcus sp. 477 | reverse complement strand
ATTTTCATTGAGTATTAAAGTTCTTCGAAGGCCATCATGCCACCTTGGACATTGATAACCTCATAACCTTGTTCTGATAAGAATTGGCAAGCACGCGCCGATCTCATTCCAGATTTGCAAATAACATAATGTAACTGGTCCTTATCCAACTGATCATAGCTATCAGCCAATTGACTAAGTGGCAGGTTGTGGGCACCTTCTAAATGAAGAGCTTCAAACTCATCCACTTCTCTCACGTCCACTAGAGAAGGTTGGTCGTCTTGGTAAAGCTGGTAAAATGCGTCAAAGGTTATTTCTTTCATTCTTTTTCTCCTAATACTCTTCGAAAATC
>NZ_VMMQ01000021.1:0-17910 GCF_013277295.1 Streptococcus sp. 477 | reverse complement strand
AAGCTGTACTTTGAGCAGCTTGCGGCTAGCTTCCTAGTTTGCTCTTTGATTTTCATTGACTATAAAATGGTTTTAATTCTTTTTTTCAAATCTGGCACCACTTCCGACTCAAACCATGGATTTTTGGCCATCCAGATTTGATTTCGCGGTGAGGGGTGAACTAATGGAAAATAGGTTGGCAAGTAGTTCTGGTAATGTTTTACTCGTTCTGTCACCTTGCCACTGACTTTCTCATGTAAATAGTAGGCTTGGGCATATTGCCCAATCAAGAGAGTTAACTGAATATCTGGTAATTCTTGCAAGAGCTGTGGATGCCATTTTTCTGCAAAGCCAGTTCTCGGTGGCAGATCACCTGACTTGCCATGCCCTGGAAAGTAGAAATCCATGGGCAAGACAGCAAAATAACCTGAATTGTAAAAGGTATCTTCATCCACACCTAGCCAGTCCCGCAAACGATCACCACTTTTGTCCTTCCAGTAAAGGCCTGCTTCTTGGGTTTTAAGACCAGGCGCTTGACCGATGATATTGATGCGAGCAGTCTTTGGCGCTGCAAAGAGAGGCTCAATGCCACGCTCTGTATAGCTGACATTCTGCGGATCCGCCATAATAGCATGTTTGATTCTTTCAATTTGAGACATCTACTTTCCCTCCAAAAAGAAGTCTAAGCATACAATCTCAGACTTCTATCGTTTTATTTGATCAATTCGTAAATAGCTTCGGCATAAATTGCTGCTGCTCGGAAGAGATCATCCAAGGCGATAAATTCATTAGCTTGGTGCATGGTGTCAATTGAGTCTGGGAACATGGCACCGTAGGCAACTCCGCGTTCGAGCAAGCGACCAAAGGTTCCACCACCGATAACTTGCTCGTGACCTTTAAGTCCAGTTTGTTTTTCATAAACATTCAACAAGGTTTGCACAAGTGGATCTTCCATTGGCACATAGTGAGGCGTGTGACCATGTTCAGAAAGGCTAACAGAAGCAACTGGCAAGTTTTCAAGGATTGACTTGATTTGCTCTGGACTTGTTCCTTTTGGATAGCGGATGTTAAGGGCAATGGTATTGTCAGCACTTGTTTCATCGAAGCGGAAGACACCGGCATTCATAGAAAGAGCACCCATCTTTTCATCCACATGAGCAATCTTGAGATTTTCACCCTCATGGTCGTTCAAGAGAATTTTACCAGCGATGTCAAGGTAGTCTTTAGCTGGACCAGCAAAGTCAAACTGGTTAAGGAAGAGGGCTAGGTAAGTCGCACCATTGACACCTGAAGCAGGCATAGCACCGTGGGCTGATTTACCAATGATGGTCACCTTGTATTGACCGTTTTCTTCTTGGAGTTCTCCTCTAAGTTTGTGTTCTGCAACAAAGGCATCTAGTTTAGCTTGCAAGTCAGCTAAATCACCTGAAATAACTGCTGTTGCTGATTCAGGAACCATGTTTTCACGTAAACCACCTGTGAAGCTGTGAAGACGGGCACCACCTGCATTTTCACCTGCAAAGTGAAGGTATTCCGTGATATTTCCTTTTTCACCATTGATGATAGGGAATTCAGCGTCTGGAGAGAAACCGAAGTCTGGTTTGGCAAGTCCTACGTGCTCAAAGTAGTAGTCCATGTCTGCCCAGCCTGATTCTTCGTCTGTTCCAACAATAAAGCGAACTTTCTTAGAAGTTGGAAGGCCCAATTCTTTGATGATTTTCAAACCATAGTAGCAAGCTGTTGTAGGTCCCTTGTCATCTGAAGCACCACGCGCATAAAGGCGACCATCTTTGATAGTTGGTGTGTAAGGGTCTGTGTCCCAACCGCTACCAGCAGGCACCACATCCATATGGGCAAAGATGCCGAGAACTTCTTCTCCATCACCAAACTCAAAATGTCCTGCGTAGTTATCGACATTCTTAGTTGGGTAGCCATCGCGGTCTGCGATTTCAAGGAATTTCTCCAAGGCTTTTACTGGACCAGGTCCAAATGGATGCTGGGCATCAGCCTTGCTATCATCACGTTCTGAGTTGATTTCCAAAAGGCTAAACAAGTCAGCCAAGAGGTCTTCTTTGCGTTTTTCTACTTCTGCTGTAAAATCAATTGCTGTCATTTTTTCTTCTTTCTATCTTTTCTCGATGATTTCATCTACTGGCAAGCGGTAGCTTGGTTCCAATTTGTCGTCTGTGTAACCCACTGTGATCAAGAGTTCTGGGCGGAAACGGTCTTCGATTTCCAAAACTTCATTAACTTTTGATTTGTCAAAACCAAGGATAATATTGGAACCAATTCCTTGGTCTGTAAGAGCGAGAACCAAGTTCATAGCAACCAAACCTGCATTGAGTGCTAGGTAGTCGCTGACTTGTTGTTCATTGTAGCGTGCAAATTCAGCTGGCAAATTTTTCATGAAGTATTGAAGTTGTTCTTCTGAGAAATTGTTAGCACCACCAACTCGGGCAATCTTACGAGCGCGTTTGGCAAGGTCTGTATCTGTAAATAGGGCAATGGTTACAGGTGCTGATGATACCTGCTCAAAGTTTGAACCATAAGCCAACTTTGCCAGTTCAGCATTTTTCTCACGTACTACCACAAATTTCCAAGGCTGGCTGTTGTGGGCACTTGGTGCCAAGGTTGCAATTTCGATAGCCGTACGCACATCTTTTGGATCAACTGGCTTATCAGTAAACTGCTTAGTCGCATGACGTTTTTTGTTTAATTCAAGAAATTTCATAATCGATTTCCTTTTCTAATTCTACTGCTTCCATTCTACCATAATTTGAAAGAGCTTGCAGGGATTTTTCATGATTAAGATTTTTTATCACAGCCATAAAAAATATATATTGGTTCATCAAGACAGTTTCTGATAAACTAACAAGTACTTTACATTTGAATGGAGATATTATGAAAAAATTTAGCCTATTATTAGCCATCCTACCATTTTTGGTTGCCTGTGGAAATCAAGCCACACCCAAAGAGACTAGCGCTCAAAAGACAATCGTCCTTGCTACAGCTGGCGACGTGCCACCATTTGACTACGAAGATAAAGGCAATCTGACAGGCTTCGATATTGAAGTTCTAAAAGCAGTAGATGAAAAACTCAGCGACTACGAGATTCAATTTCAAAGAACCGCCTGGGAGAGTATCTTCCCAGGACTTGATTCTGGTCACTATCAGGCTGCAGCAAATAACTTGAGTTACACAAAAGAGCGTGCTGAAAAATACCTCTACTCACTTCCGATTTCCAACAATCCCCTCGTCCTCGTCAGCAACAAGAAAAATCCTTTGACTTCACTTGACCAAATCGCTGGTAAAACAACACAAGAGGATACCGGAACTTCTAACGCTCAATTCATCAATAACTGGAATCAAAAACACACTGATAATCCTGCTACTATAGATTTTTCTGGTGAAGATATCGGCAAACGAATCCTAGACCTCTCTAACGGTGAATTTGATTTCCTAGTTTTTGACAAGGTATCCGTTCAAAAGATTATCAAGGACCGTGGCTTAGATCTTTCTGTGGTTGACTTGTCTTCTACTAATAGTCCTAGCAATTATATCGTTTTCTCAAGTGATCAAAAAGAGTTTAAAGAGCAATTTGATAAAGCACTCAAAGAACTCTACCAAGATGGAACCCTTGAAAAACTCAGCAATACCTATCTAGGTGGTTCTTATCTCCCAGATAAATCTCAGTTACAATAAGATATATTAAAAACGATTGGACCAGCCAATCGTTTTTAGTTTGCATTGGTTATTTTAGGAAACTCTTACAAAAAATCAAAATAATCCTTCACATCTTCTACATACCCATGCTTTTCTATTAAGCTTGCTAATAGTTCCAGATTGTGCCCCTGATAGTTATCGTCACGACGCAGTTCTTCATACATTTCAATAAAGGGAAGCCCCTTGGACTTGGCCAATTCTAACTCCGCTTCATAATCATAAGCGACTTTACGAAATAGGATATTTACCAATTCCCCATCTTCAACTTCTATCACGGCATACTGGGCACGGTGATTTTTTAACGCCTCCCAGTTAAAATAGGGCATGCCAATCGAACCTGGATTGATGATTTGTTGCCCTTGACTGCCATAACGAAGTAACTGCTTGTGAACATGACCATAGACTGCCACGTCGGTTTCCGCATCTAGCAGTTGGTCAAATTTCTCTGTATCATTCTCAACTAGCAAGTCACCACCATAGTTCTTATTTGGCAAATTATGAGAGATAGAAAAGCGCAATCCGTCAATTTCTTTCTTTTCCAGCAAAGGCAAGCTTCGTAGCCAGACAATCGTTGCAGGATCCATTTGATCCATCAAAAACTGGGTCATGCGCATTGACTGGATTTCTTTCGGATGTTCCAAACCATATTCGCCATCCAAGACCTCCAGGACACAATCATCCCAATTGCCTCGAACACTGGCTGTGATAGGAAGGTCCTTTAGCAGGGCGACTAAGTCATTTGCGCCTGGACCAGGAAGAAAAATATCTCCCAGAAGCCAATATTCACTGGCCCCTTGATTTTTAGCATCTGCAATCACTGCTTCTAGCGCCGTCGCATTGCCATGAACATCTGATAAAATTGCGATTTTATGGTTCATTGTGGTTTCCTTCCGTTTGGTAATCTACTCTTTCTTCTGCTACTTGAGGCAAGGCTTCTCCCTGCGGGTTCAACTTTCTTTGCACAGCCTCTGCTACTGCTCTTGGTACTCCAACTTCGACAATCTCATCCACACTGGCTTCCTTGATTTTGGTCAGAGACTTGAAGTGCCTCATGAGATTTTGCTTGCGTTTAGGTCCCAGACCATCAATCCCATCCAATTGAGATGAGAAAGAATTTTTGGAGCGCAGTTGGCGGTGGAAGGTAATGGCAAAGCGGTGCACCTCATCTTGGATGCGTTGGAGGAGGAAAAATTCCTGAGAATTGCGAGACAAGTCCACCACCTCAAGCGGATCTCCAAAGAGCAGTTCATGGGTTTGGTGCTTATCATTCTTTTGCAGCCCAGCAATTGGAATATCCAAGCCCAGTTCCTCTTGGATAACCTGCTTAGCGATATTGACTTGACCTTGCCCCCCATCAATCACAATCAAATCTGGAGGAGTCAAAGCCTCACGCTGTACTCGACCATAGCGTCTGCGAATGACCTCTCTCATGCTGGCATAGTCGTCTGGTCCAACAACCGTTTTTATCTTGTACTTGCGGTAATCCTTCTTACTCGGTTTACCGTTGACAAAGACCACCATAGCCGAAACAGGGCTAGTTCCCATGATATTAGAGTTATCGAAGGACTCGATACGTACTGGGGTCGGGATTTGGAGCAAACGTCCTAGATTTTCAATAGCTCCTTGGGTCTTCTCGACAGATTTCTCTAGCAGGTTAAATTTCTGCTCCAGACTAACACGTGCATTTTTTATGGCTAGATTGACCAGCTGTTTTTTCTCTCCACGTTGGGGTTTGAGAATCTTGGTATCCACCAAAGCCTTGACAGCTTCTTCGTCAATATCCTGCGGAATCAGTACCTCATTGGGAACTAGGTGAGATTTTTCTTGATAGAATTGTCCTACATAGGTCAAAAAATCCTCATCTGGATCATTGAAGTAGGGGAAGAGATTGACATCGCGCTCGATGAGCTTACCCTGACGGACAAAGAAAACCTGCACACACATCCAGCCCTTATCCACATAGTAGCCAAAGACATCGCGATTTTGGAGATCCTTAGCCATGACCCGTTGCTTGGTTCGAAGCGTTCCAATAGCCTGAATCAGGTCACGGTATTCCGCCGCACGTTCAAACTCCATAGTCTGGGCTGCCGCTGCCATTTTGCCCTTTAGCTCATCAATGATTTTGTTATCCTGCCCTTTCAGAAAATCAGAAACCTCCTGGGCCATAGACTTGAAATAAGTCTCATCCTTCTTACAGATGGTGTGGGCCATGCATTGACCGATATGGTAATAAAAACAGACCTTAGAGGGCGGGTTGGTACACTTACGAAAAGGGAATATCCGATCCAGCAACCGCTTGATTTCATTGGCTGCCCCCACATCGGGATAGGGTCCAAAATAAAGACCTCCGTCCTTTTTGACCTGACGAGTGATAATCAAGCGTGGATAGCGCTCATTGGTGATTTTGATGAAAGGATAGGACTTGTCATCCTTGAGCATGATATTGTACTTGGGCTTGTTTTCCTTGATCAGGTTGATTTCTAGGAGAAGTGCCTCAATATTAGACTCCGTAACAATAAATTCAAAATCCACAATTTCAGACACCAGAGCCTCTGTCTTGGTATCATGACTTCCACGAAAATAGGACCGTACTCGATTACGCAGATTTTTAGCCTTTCCTACATAGATAATGGTGCCATTTTTATCCTTATGAATGTAGCAACCAGGGCTGGTCGGCAAGAGCTCTAGTTTTGATTTAATCAAGTTGTTCATAGTTCCATTATAGCAAAAAAAGTAGGGAAAGATAGTACCCTACTCACTAGTCTCATATATTTTTCGGAGGTTTGCAACATCCTCTTCCTGGATACCATAAAAGGAACCTGCTGGTTGCATGACAGACTTCTCATCTGTATGGTCCAAGCCAATCGCATGACCTAACTCATGTTCTGCCGTATGGACAAGGCGTTCATAGGAGTAGCCATAGTATGGATTGGACAAATAATAATGATTCAACCGCACCGTTACGGACAAGAATTGCCCTGTTAAGAGATTAGTTTGACTTTCCGCCTCTCCTGCCACAGGAGTGCCTCCGTCGTTCATCTCCGTAGCCGTAATATCCGCCTTACTAGACTCAGTCACGAGTTCAAAGTTAAAAGCACCAGTTTGATTCCAGTTCTGGATTGCTTCTAAATAAGCCTCTTGAAAGCGTGAATCCATCTGCGGATCCAGGTAAATACGAGCAGAGGCCTGTGCCCACCTTCCTTCAGAATGCTGGTGACTATCTGTCTGGCTTAACTTAGGCAGTTGCCCTGTTTTCTCCCATTGGTCAATACTTTGTTGACCAATTTTTACTGACCGTTCTGCTTGCTTTAGCGCTCCTTGAAAATCCCCGTTCAGATACCAGAGAAGTCCGAAAGCAAGCACACATAAGAGCACAACTATCCAAACCAGACGCCAAAACAAACGCCACACAAAAGAAAAGAAAGCCCCTATCAAACGAAAAAGCCAGCGCATGTCTCTCCACCTTTCTAGCAAATAAGAATTATTTTACTAAAAGAAGCTAAAAGAAATCTAAATACTGACTTTTTCATCTTAACGTCCTACTATTTTTTTGAGTAACTGGATAGCTTTGTATTTTAAAGGCGATGGATGGTAACGGAAAGTACCCGCTTTGCGTACAATATAGCCATTAAAATTCTGTTTAAAACGCAAAACACCATCACTTCCATCAAAAATCCCTTGAATGCCTAGGAAGTTGTATTTAGGTATTCCACGTTTTATGCTTTCCAACATAACATATTTTTGAAGCAGGGCAGGGGCATAGAACTTATTAAACTCAGTGTAGGAACCACTAAAGAGATAAGTCGTTTCCTGAGGCATATAAACAAATAAACTCCCGGCTAAAACAATATCTTCTTCTCCATATTTTTCAATCAAGTCTCGCGCTTCTGCTTTTCGAACTTCAAACGTTTCAAATTGACTAGAATATTCTCTCAGTTGATTTTGTTTTTTCTCAGAATGAGGATTTTTACTCAAATCAAGTCGCAACTTGTCCAAGATTTCTTCTAGTTTACTTTGCTCACCTTGCAATTTGCTCATATACTCCGAAAAATTTAAGGTTGCTATGAGAAACTCCGCTTGTTCTCCAAAAACATCATAAAAATGCTCATAATATTCTAAACTTTTATCACTATATTCTCTACGTTCAGAGGTTTCTTTTGTGATATTCTTAAAAATCGATAGTTCTTCACGTTTTAACTTTTTCAACCGAATGCCAAAGGTTTCAGCCTTTTTCACCAAGGGTTTACCCTTTTTGCTAAAACTTTTAAGCAAATTCTTTTCAGTTAATTCAGTCAAATCTTTATAGTATAACCAATCTGGTTCTCCACCTGGATACCCTGTCGTCAATCCATCAAATTGATAACCTAAATCAGTCAAACCTTGAATCATACTTTTTTTCTCAGCATCTATCGGATTACCTTCACTATCAAAAGTTTGATAAGTTTCATAAAGTTTTACAAGCAACTCTAATACACCATTTTGCTTGGCATATTCTTTTAACTCCGCATAAAAAATTGGAAGAGCATCTTGTTGGGTATAAATCGGACCCGAATTGAGCTCCATATGCAGACCACCCAGCATGGGCAAGCTATAAACCAGAGCTGCAACTTGAATCTCTCCTTCTTGTTTCAAAGCAAGATAAACAATTCGAGCCCCTCTTTTTTCTAACAAGTCCCCCATCTGGACCGATTGCATAAAGGAACGAGAAGAAACCTGATCAGAGTAAGCCTGAAACTCTTCTTTCGTGAGTGTAATTAGTGCCATATACTTACTTTCTATGTTTTTTTCTTAATGTTTTACGGAAATCAAGAGCAAGTCTTAACAGAGGATAGAGAGGATGGGTAGGCATTGTAAATTCACCCAAGTATTCTTCAATCGTTGGATTAAAATTAGCTTTAAAACGATAGAGTCCACCATCTAAAGCATTCTCGACGCCTCCTAAATTTTGCCATAAAATGCCACGTTCAAAGGAATATCGAGCTGTCTCATACCAAGTCAAAATAGGAGCTTTATATCGTTTAAAATCTTCATCCATTCCTGCGTATAGATTGACAGAAGTTTGTCCGAATTCTAAAGTCAAGGTAGCCGCTAAGGGAACTCTTGCTTGACCTGCATCCATATATTCCTGCAGGAAAGTCAATTCCTCTAACAAACGTTCTTTTTCCTTCTTCTGCGCTTCTACTTTTGAAGTTCGAGTCGACTCAGTAAAGGTCTCTTCCAAGGCTCTGTTTTTCGCTAACTGTTCTTCTAATTCTTGCGAACGTTTAGAGACATTCAAGGTTGCCAAGGTGATGTAGGCCTTGTCCTTAAAATTATCTAACAACTTTTTATAATAGGCTTCATTCCTCAAATGAATCTCTTTCCGCTTCTCGGTTTTTTTCATCAAAAAGGAAAAAGACTCCAATAATTCAGTTCCACCAAATTGAATCTCTACCCCCTTATTCCGTGCTGTTCGAATAGCCTGTTTTGTTGACTTGGAAAGTTTATCTTCTTCAAAATTTTCCTTGTATATTTTCGCCTGAATACGAGGCTGAATGGTGTCCCCCATTTCCTCTGTTTTTCCTGACCACCTTACTCCCATTTGTTGCAAACTATCAATAATAGCCAAACTTTCAGGATATTCTGTCTTTTCCTGATTGATTAAACTTTGAGACAGGCAAATACTTGGATCAAAAGTCACAAAAATAGCTCTCCTGCTACGAGCATAAGACTTAATGGACTGAATGACAAAACTCAAGAGTTCCGTATCCCCATAATCCAATATAGGTCCCCTTGGGACGTAAAACATTTTATAGCCTAACGGAAGAGTTCTAATCAAAATACTAGCTGTCGCCAGTAATTTTTCTTCCCTGTAAACACCAAACTTCTCATGTTCCCAATCAGACTTCACTTCTTCCCAAGCACTACTTTGTAATACATTGGCTAATTCATGTTCTTTGACAAACTGATCATATTCTAATGTGGGAATGCCAATTTGATAACGGTACATTTCCTACTCTCTTTCCTCCAGTATCTTATTACTATTCTACTACTTTCGTTTGAAAAGTCTAGTGAAAACATATTTTATTTTAGTTCTACTCCCCCTATGCTGAAGTTCAAACTAAGTCAATCTCTCTTCTAATTTGAAATCAATCGGTAGGGTTGCTAAGAACCGTTCCAATTGTTTTTCCCAATAATACCACTCATGGGTTCCAGCGCTATGGCTATAGGTCACATCAAAACCTAGTTTTTTGAGATTTTTCACTGCGAGATTATTGGCTTCGTACAAGAAATCCTGCTCGCCACACCAAGCCCACAGCTTGGTCTTTTTATCCGATTTTTTAGCCAGACTTTCAAGAGAATAAGGACTAGCTGTCCAATCTGTAATCTCCCCAAACACACCTCTCCAATAAGCTGGCGTTCCCAAATCTTGGCTTTCAGGAGAAAAATCTTGAAAACTAAGGGCACCTGAAAAGCTAGCTGCGTGAGAAAAACGATTTGTAGCAAGAGCCAATTTAAAGCAGCCGTAGCCTCCCATAGAGAGACCAGCGATAAAGGTCTTTTCACGCTTACTGGTCATGTTAGGGAAGAAGCGTTTCAAAACCTGTGGCAATTCCTCTGCTAGAGCTGTGTAATAGTCAAAACCATACTGGGTATCGGTATACCAACCATTGCTGGTATTGGGCATGACGACGATAAGATTAGTAGCTCGAAGCAAGCGTTCTACATTGGTTCGCTTGAGCCAACTATTATGATTGCCAGACATCCCGTGCAAGAGGTACAAGACGGGAATATCTTTACACTCTGGTTCTTCCACTCGATTGGCATCAGGGTAGAGGACATTCACTCCCCACTCCATATCCAAAACTTGTGAGTAATACTCGATTTTCATTACTGCCATATTTTTTTCCTCTATTTTTCTATAAGAAAAAGCCAAAACTCAGCTTTCTCTCTACTTATTTCAATGATTATTTTGCTTCCATGACTACTGGTAGAATGGCTGGACGACGCTTGGTTTGGTCAAAGAGATACTTGGTCAGATTATCACGAACCTTCCCTTTAAGATCTGCCCAGTCAAAGTCATCTCCTTTAAGATAGTCTTCTACCGTCTGGTTAATCAATTCGGAACTTTCACGGAGAATATCGCGACTCTTCTTGAGATAAACAAATCCACGCGTGTGAACACGGGCCTTGGCCACAATTTTCTTCTCACGTCGGTTAACTGTAATTGCGACGATGAAAATGCCATCCTCTGACAAGACCTTACGGTCACGAAGAACCACATTTCCAACATCACCTATGGCATTCCCGTCAATCAAGACATCCCCTGCCGAAACTGCTCCAGCTGGGACAAAGTCTCCATTCTCATAAGCCATGCTGGTTCCCTTTTTAGGGATGAAAATGCGTTCTGGCAACATACCTACTGCCATAGCAGCCTTAGCATGGGCATCCAACTCGCGGTATTCCCCTTGAATTGGGAAGAGATACTTAGGTTGCAAGAGATTGATCATCAACTGCAAATCACGCGCATTTCCGTGCCCTGATACATGTAAACTTTGGGTAATCAATTTGACAACCCCTCCTGCCTGATAAATCATATTTTCCACACGCGCAACGAAGGCTTCTTTAGCAATAGACGGAGCCGTAGCAATATAGACCAGGTCCCCATCCTTGATTTCTACATAACGATGGCGACCAATCGACATCTTACGAAGTCCATTGATAGGTTCACCCATACGACCTGTCTCAAGAATAATCAACTCATGGTCTTCAAAGCGAGACATATCTTTCGGCTTAATCAAGAGAATTTCGTTGGCTAAAGACAACTTCTTGAGACGAATCGCTGTGCGGACGATATTTTCAATATCAAATCCTGTCAAGACGATACGTCGACCTGTTTTATCCGCAGCGTCAAAAATCTGCTGGATACGAGAAAGGTTACTGGAAACAGCTGCAACGATGATACGACCTTCCCAGTCAGCAATGGTTTGGGTAATTTCATCTCTAACTTCACTTTCACTAGCCACCTGAATATTGCTGTCCGCATTGGCCGAATCACTGAGGAGAGCCAGGACGCCGTCACGACCGATTTCTGCCAAACGAGCGAAGTCTGTCGCATAGGATTCACTAGCTGTCTGGTCAAATTTGAAGTCACCTGTATAAACGATGCTACCTTCAGCTGTCTTCAAGACAATTCCCAGGCTCTCTGGAACGGAGTAAGTCGTAGGGAAGAAGGAAACCACTGTCCCACCAAAATCAATCTCCGTATCTTCATCAATAACATGAAAATCATTAAATTTCTTGACTGCGTCATTTCCTTTGACAAAGAGCTTTGCCAACTCAATGGTCAACTCAGAGCCAAATACAGGTACCTTGGCTTCAGCCAAGAGATAAGGCAGAGCACCAATAGCATCTGCATGTCCGTGAGTTAAAAATACCCCAGCAATTCGATCTTTATTTTCAAAAAGGTAGTCCATCTTTGGAATCACCACATCGACCCCTAATTGTTCATTTTCGGGATATTTTAACCCTGCATTCAAAACAAAAATGGACTCTCCAATTTCAGCAATGTACATATTTTTCCCATTTTCACGTACACCACCAAGTGTTGTTAAACTAATATTACTCATTTTTCCTCCAAAATCTTAGTTTATCTTGATTATAGGGTTGCTTACCCTCTTATTCTAAAAGCACTATTACTGTTAGCCGAATCTTTTCCTACCATTATACCATTTTTTTGATGATTTTCAAAATGAAGATTTGTTTTCAAAAAAGAGCTGGTTGCCCAACTCTTTCCTAACTTCTACTCTTTTTCCATCAAAAAATCATAAATTTCTTGCACGGTACCCAGGGCCATCATTTCTTGGTCTTTGACAGTTTGTTTGAGATTTTGATAAATCTGACTTTCTCCTATCTCTCGCTTTGGCGCTTCTTTATTGACTGTCATGACACCATCTTTGATGGTCACAAAGCCTAGTTCTTCAAATACTTGAATCATCTTGACCAGCAAGATTTGTTGAATATTGAGATAAGTAGCCAAATCCTTGAGCTTATAGCGAATATCAAACTCTGGGAACTGATAGATGATCTTGTACAATTTGGCAAACTGATCTCTAGTCCCATAACCTGTCAGATAATAGGCCTTGTCAATATCATTTTTGAAATAGACAGCAGAGAAATTCTGTTCCTGAAAAATGGTCTTCAGCTGAGTAATATCCTCAGGAACGGTTTTCACGACAACCGCTTCACTAGCCGCCAGATTCGGCAGTTCTCCATCAAAATCCAAGACTGGAACTCCCTCTGGTAAGACTGCATTCTTCCCACGAATGTTAAAAAGTTGAACACCTTCCACACGCGCATCCACCATCATCAACTGCAGGGCAGTTTGGCCATTCCATTGGTTGACAGACAATTTGACTGCCAGCTCTAGATTCTTGGTTTGGGAAAACTCTGTCGCCCATCTACCTTGGCCAAAGGCTACCACTTCAAAACTCTCCTCACCTTTGGAAATTTTCAACTTGAGATGGGCATTACCTGCCCCCATAGTACGGGCACTTTCGACCTGAAAATCCTTGATATAAAAGACAGGTTTCTGATTATCCATTCCAAAAGGTGCCAAGCGCTCAAAGTTCTTGACTGTTTCAAGACTCAAAGCCTCCAAATCCAGCTCTTCATCTAGATTTAACTTGTTCTTGCCACCAGCATCCGCGCCTTTTTCACGGACATAATCTTCCAAAACCTGAGATAAATCTGAGAGTTTCTCAACTTCCAGCGTCATGCCAGCCGCACCAGCATGGCCACCAAAGGCGATGAAGAGGTCTCGATGAGGATCCAGAGCCTCAAAAATATCGACCGCTTCCACACTACGAGCACTACCCTTGGCACGACCGTCTTCTATATTAAGAACAATAACTGTCTGCCCTAGTTCTTCCAACAAACGGCCAGCCACGATTCCTAGAATCCCAGGATTCCAGCCTTCCTTGGCCAAGACCTGAACCTTCTTCTCAGGATCCACCATGGTCTTGGCTTCTTCATAGATAGACTGAACGATTTCCTTGCGCTCTTCGTTTTTCTGGTGAATCATAAGGGCAATCTCATGCGCTTCCTCATCATCAAATCCAGTCAGCAAATCAATGGCAGGATTGGGATCATCCAAGCGGCCCAAGGCATTCAAACGAGGAGCAATCTGGAAACCAACCGTTTCTTCTGTTACTTCGTTGGCGGCAATCCCAGCCATATCCAGCATTTCTTGTAAACCAATGCGCTGAGTATGTCCCAACATTTCCAGACCATACTGAACCAAGATACGGTTCTCATCTGTCAAACTAACCATATCAGCAATGGTACCAATAGCGACCAAATCAAGCAATTCCACTTGTACTTCTTCTAACAGGGCACAAGCCAACTTGAAAGCAACTCCACAACCAGCCAAATATTTGAAAGGATAGTCCGCATCCGGATGTTCAGGATGAACGATGGCATAGGCATCTGGTAGGGTTTCAGGCATGGAATGGTGGTCAGTCACAATGACATCTACTCCCATAGACTGAGCCAATGCAATAGCCTCATGACCACCAACCCCATTGTCCACCGTCACAATCAAGGAAATCCCTTCTTGCTCGATAAAGTATTTATAAACACTAGCATTAGGGCCATAGCCATCGGTAAAACGATTTGGCAGGTAAACTCGGCACTCAGCACCAAGTTGTTCCAAACTTTCCTTCACAATCGAAGCCGAAGTCATGCCATCCGCATCGTAGTCTCCATAAACGAGAATATTTTCCCCTTCTTCAATGGCCTGACGAATCCGTTCCACTGCCTTGTCCATATCATGGAGCAGATAAGGGTCATGCAAATTCTCCAAGGAAGGTTCTAAAAACTTCTTCAGACTTTCTTGGTCCTGAATCCCTCTCTCAAACAATAACCGAGCCACCTCAGGACCCAGTCCAGCCTTCTTGGCTATCTTTGTAAAATCCGCATCTTCTACCTGCGGGGCAAACTGCCATTCATAAGTAGGTGTTATCAAAAAGACATCCACTCTTTCTAAGAATTCTATTGCTTCATTATAACATGATTTAGACGTTTTCTCTATCCAGATTGCTTTTTTATAAAATTTTAGTGAATTTTTTCAGATATGATTTGACAAGACAAATCTTTTGGTGCAGAATCATGTTATAAAATCTAATGCAAAGGAGACTCCTTATGGCTTTAGTAGAATTTGAACACGTCGAAAAATATTACGGAGACTACCACGCACTCCGCGACATCAATCTCCGTTTTGAAAAAGGACAAGTCGTTGTCCTACTCGGACCATCTGGTTCTGGAAAATCCACTCTTATCCGCACCATCAATGGTTTGGAGGCTGTTGACAAGGGAAGTCTTCTAGTCAATGGCCACCAAGTTGCTGGTGCCAGCCAGAAAGATTTGGTGCCTCTTCGTAAGGAAGTCGGCATGGTTTTCCAGCATTTTAACCTCTATCCGCATAAAACAGTGTTAGAAAACGTAACACTCGCACCCATAAAAGTTCTAGGAATTGATAAAAAAGAAGCTGAAAAAACAGCTCAAAAATATCTGGAATTTGTAAATATGTGGGATAAAAAAGATTCTTATCCAGCCATGCTATCTGGTAGACAAAAACAACGAATCGCCATTGCTCGTGGACTCGCTATGCATCCTGAACTCCTTCTCTTTGATGAGCCAACATCTGCTCTTGACCCTGAAACCATCGGCGATGTTCTAGCGGTTATGCAAAAATTGGCCCACGATGGTATGAATATGATTGTCGTTACCCATGAAATGGGCTTTGCCCGTGAAGTTGCTGACCGCATCATTCTCCCTCCTTTGACCAACCAAATTGTCAACCTCATCAAGAACACCTCAACAGTCGCTATCATCTCTGGAGTGGACTTGATGTTTGTGACCAAGTCTTGGTCAGCACTTAACGGAAACTACATTCCAGCCTTTCTAGGCGCTGCCCTTCTCTACTTTTCTCTATGCTTCCCTGTTGCCCAGTTTGGTCGCAAGATGGAACAAGCTAATAAAAAAGCCTATTCACTTTAGGAGGTTACTATGGAATCCATTTTAGAAGTTTTGACCCCAGATAACCTAGTCTTTATCTTTAAAGGATTTGGCTTGACCCTCTACATTTCTCTGATTGCCATCGTCCTCTCTACCCTTATCGGTACGGTGCTAGCTGTCATGAGAAATGGCAAAAATCCTGTCTTGCGCATTATTTCCAGCATTTATATCGAATTTGTGCGCAACGTTCCCAACCTTCTCTGGATCTTTACTATCTTTTTAATTTTCAAGATGAAATCCACTCCAGCAGGAATCACTGCCTTCACACTCTTTACATCAGCGGCTTTAGCTGAGATTATCCGAGGCGGTCTCAATGCCGTAGCCAAGGGGCAGTACGAAGCAGGAATGTCACAAGGCTTCACTTCAGCCCAAATCCTCTACTACATCATTCTCCCACAAGCCATTCGTAAAATGCTGCCAGCCATCATTTCTCAGTTTGTAACCGTGATTAAGGATACCAGTCTCCTCTACTCTGTTATCGCCCTACAAGAACTCTTTGGAGCCAGCCAAATTCTCATGGGCCGTTATTTCGAACCAGAGCAGGTCTTCAGTCTTTATATACTGATTGCCCTCATCTACTTCAGCTTTAACCTAGCCATTTCGAGCCTGTCTCATATGCTAGCAAAACGTTGGCAACAAGCTGCAGAATAATACTCTTCGAAAATCTCTTCAAACCACGTCAACTTCACCTTGCCGTATGTATGGTTACTGACTTCNNCTATCCACAACCTCAAAACGGTTTTTGAGCAGCCTGCGGGCTAGCTTCCTAGTTTGCTTTTTGATTTTCATTGAGTATAAACAGCCACTCTCCAGTTCAATTGGAGAGTTTTTATAAGAGCAGAGATTTACACACCTAGATTTGACACCATACATTTTCTATGATAAAATGTAACAAATTCATTTACAACAAATCGAAATCTAAATGAAATGGAATTTTCTATGAAATCAATCAAAGGACTACTCTTTATCATAGCTAGTTTTATCTTGACTCTTTTGACTTGGATGAACACTTCTCCCCAATTCATGATTCCAGGACTAGCTTTAACAAGCCTATCTCTGACTTTTATCCTAGCCACTCGTCTACCACTACTAGAAAGCTGGTTTCACGGTTTGGAGAAGGTCTACACCGTCCACAAATTCACAGCCTTTCTCTCAATCATCCTACTAATCTTTCATAACTTTAGTATGGGCGGTTTGTGGGGCTCTCGCTTAGCTGCTCAGTTTGGTAATCTTGCCATCTATATCTTTGCCAGCATCATCCTTGTCGCCTATTTAGGCAAATACATCCAATACGAAGCTTGGCGATGGATTCACCGCCTGGTTTACCTAGCCTATATTTTAGGACTCTTTCACATCTACATGATAATGGGCAATCGTCTCCTTACATTTAATCTTCTAAGTTTTCTTGTTGGTAGCTATGCCCTTTTAGGCTTACTAGCTGGTTTTTATATCATTTTTCTATATCAAAAGATTTCCTTCCCCTATCTAGGGAAAATTACCCATCTCAAACGCTTAAATCACGATACTAGAGAAATTCAAATCCATCTTAGCAGACCTTTCAACTATCAATCAGGACAATTTGCCTTTCTAAAGATTTTCCAAGAAGGCTTTGAAAGTGCTCCGCATCCCTTTTCTATCTCAGGAGGTCATGGCCAAACTCTTTACTTTACTGTTAAAAATTCAGGCGACCATACCAATAATATCTATGATAATCTTCAAGCCGGCAGCAAAGTAACCCTAGACAGAGCTTACGGACACATGATCATAGAAGAAGGACGAGAAAATCAGGTTTGGATTGCTGGAGGTATTGGGATCACCCCCTTCATCTCTTACATCCGTGAACATCCTATTTTAGATAAACAGGTTCACTTCTACTATAGCTTCCGTGGAGATGAAAATGCAGTCTACCTAGATTTACTCCGTAACTATGCTCAGAAAAATCCTAATTTTGAACTCCATCTAATCGACAGTACGAAAGACGGCTATCTTAATTTTGAACAAAAAGAAGTGCCCGAACATGCAACCGTCTATATGTGTGGTCCCCTTTCTATGATGAAGACACTTGCCAAACAGATTAAGAAACAAAATCCAAAAGCAGAGCTTATTTACGAAGGATTCAAGTTCAAATAAGTAGTCATAACCACCCGTGAA
>NZ_VMMQ01000020.1:0-31099 GCF_013277295.1 Streptococcus sp. 477 | reverse complement strand
TTGAGGTTGCAGATAAGACTGACGAAGTCAGGAACCATACCTACGGCAAGGCGACGTTGACGTGGTTTGAAGAGATTTTCGAAGAGTATTAATACTAGGAAAAGGACAGTTAAAACCTTCTGTGTTATACTAGAGATATGTTAGATTTGAAAGAATACGGTATTGTCATGTGGCCGGAGGAGAAGATTATTTCTTTCCGTGAGAAACTTCTCAGTTGGTATGATGAAAACAAAAGAGATTTACCCTGGCGTAGAAGTAAAAATCCTTATCATATCTGGGTTTCTGAAATTATGCTCCAGCAGACCAGGGTGGATACAGTTATCCCTTACTACGAAAGATTCCTGGACTGGTTTCCAACTGTCGAAAGTTTGGCGAATGCGCCTGAAGAGCGTTTGTTGAAGGCTTGGGAGGGACTGGGATATTATTCTCGAGTACGCAATATGCAGGCTGCAGCCCAGCAGATTATGACTGATTTTGGTGGCCAATTTCCAAATACCTATGAAGGAATTTCCAGTTTGAAAGGGATTGGCCCTTACACAGCAGGAGCTATTTCCAGTATCGCTTTTAACTTGCCTGAGCCAGCTGTAGATGGTAATGTCATGCGGGTCTTGGCGCGTCTGTTTGAAGTCAACCATGATATTGGGATTCCAAGTAATCGCAAAATTTTTCAGGCAATGATGGAAATCTTGATTGATCCGGATCGTCCGGGTGATTTTAATCAAGCTTTGATGGACTTGGGGTCTGATATTGAGTCTCCTGTAAATCCCAGACCTGAAGAAAGCCCAGTCAAGGACTTTAGTGCGGCATATCAGAATGGAACCATGGACCGTTATCCAATCAAGGCTCCCAAGAAAAAGCCAGTTCCCATTTATCTAAAAGCCTTGGTGGTCAAAAATACTCAGGGACAATTTTTACTTGAAAAAAATGAAAGTGAAAAGCTATTGGCAGGTTTTTGGCATTTCCCATTGATAGAAGTTGATAACTTTTCGCAAGAAGAGCAGTTTGACCTCTTTCATCAGGTTGCAGAAGAAAGTGTGAATTTTGGCCCCAGTCCAGAGGAGAGTTTCCAGCAGGACTATGACCTAGATGTTGCTTGGCTTGATGTTTATTTTGAGACTGTCAAGCATGTCTTTAGCCATCGCAAGTGGCATGTTCAAATTGTAGCCGGTCAGGTGACTGACTTCCATGATTTTTCAGATAGGGAAGTTCGCTGGCTTTCACCAGAAGAGTTCAAGAATCACCCACTTGCCAAACCCCAACAAAAAATCTGGCAGGCTTATGCAAAAGCCAACTTAGACAGTAACAAAGACTAGCTATCGTGTCTTCTTGTTATTTTTTTGCTATAATAGTAGAGAAAAAGGTGAACATATGAAAAAAATACTAATTGTAGATGATGAGAAACCAATCTCGGATATTATCAAGTTTAATATGACCAAGGAAGGTTACGAAGTTGTAACTGCTTTTAACGGTCGTGAAGCGCTAGAGCAATTTGAAGCAGAGCAGCCAGATATTATTATTTTGGATTTGATGCTTCCGGAAATTGATGGTTTAGAAGTTGCTAAGACCATTCGTAAGACAAGTAGTGTACCTATTATCATGCTGTCGGCTAAAGACAGCGAATTTGATAAGGTTATCGGTTTGGAGCTTGGGGCGGATGACTATGTAACCAAACCCTTCTCCAATCGTGAGTTGCAGGCGCGTGTTAAAGCTCTTCTGCGTCGTTCTCAACCTATGCCAGTAGATGGGCAGGAAGCAGAAAGTAAACCTCAACCTATCCAAATTGGGGATTTAGAAATTGTTCCAGACGCCTACGTGGCTAAAAAATATGGAGAAGAACTAGACTTAACCCACCGTGAGTTTGAGCTTTTGTATCATTTGGCATCGCATGCAGGTCAAGTCATTACGCGCGAACACTTGCTTGAGACTGTCTGGGGTTATGACTATTTTGGTGATGTCCGTACGGTTGATGTGACTGTCCGACGTCTGCGTGAGAAGATTGAAGATACGCCCAGCCGACCAGAGTATATCTTGACGCGCCGTGGTGTAGGGTATTACATGAGAAATAATGCTTGATTTACTGAAACAAACCATTTTTACCAGAGATTTTATCTTTATTCTGATTTTGTTAGGTTTCATCCTTGTTGTGACCCTCTTATTACTGGAGAATAGACGTGATAATATTCGATTGAAGCAAGTCAATCAAAAGGTTAAAGATTTGATTGCAGGAGATTATTCCAAGGTTCTTGATATGCAAGGTGGGTCTGAAATCACCAATATTACCAATAATTTGAATGACTTGTCGGAGGTTATTCGTCTCACTCAGGAAAATCTAGAACAAGAAAGTAAGCGGCTAAATAGTATTCTGTTTTATATGACAGATGGGGTCCTTGCGACCAATCGTCGGGGGCAGATTATCATGATTAACGATACAGCCAAGAAGCAACTGGGGCTGGTTCAGGAAGATGTTCTGAATAGAAGCATTTTGGAAGTACTCAAGATAGAAGAAGACTATGAATTGCGTGATTTGATTACCCAAAGTCCAGAATTGTTGCTAGATTCCCAAGATATCAATGGTGAATATTTGAACCTTCGAGTTCGCTTTGCCTTGATACGTCGAGAGTCTGGCTTTATTTCAGGTTTGGTGGCTGTTTTGCATGATACGACGGAGCAGGAGAAGGAAGAACGCGAACGGAGACTCTTTGTTTCCAATGTTAGCCATGAGTTACGGACTCCTTTAACCAGCGTGAAATCCTATCTTGAAGCCTTGGATGAGGGAGCTTTGTGTGAAACTGTAGCACCAGACTTTATCAAGGTTTCTCTTGATGAAACCAACCGTATGATGCGCATGGTGACGGACCTCCTTCATCTTTCACGTATTGATAATGCTACCAGTCATCTAGATGTGGAACTGATTAACTTCACTGCTTTTATTACCTTTATCCTCAATCGTTTTGACAAGATGAAAGGACAGGAAAAGGAAAAAAAATATGAGTTGGTGAGAGATTATCCCATCAATTCTATCTGGATGGAAATTGATACAGATAAGATGACACAGGTTGTCGACAATATTTTAAATAATGCTATTAAGTATTCGCCAGATGGGGGTAAAATCACTGTCAGAATGAAGACAACTGAAGACCAGATGATTTTATCCATTTCTGACCAGGGTTTAGGGATTCCTAAGCAGGATTTACCACGTATCTTTGACCGTTTCTATCGTGTGGATCGTGCTAGAAGTCGTGCACAAGGTGGTACAGGTCTAGGACTGTCTATCGCTAAAGAAATTATCAAACAACATAAGGGCTTTATTTGGGCCAAGAGTGAATACGGCAAGGGTTCAACCTTTACCATTGTGCTCCCTTATGATAAGGATGCAGTGAAAGAAGAAGTATGGGAGGATGAAGTAGAAGACTAGAATGAGTGAAACAGGCTTTAAATACAGTATTTTAGCGTCGGGTTCCAGTGGAAATTCCTTTTATCTGGAAACCCCAAAAAAGAAGCTTTTAGTGGATGCAGGCTTATCTGGTAAGAAAATCACCAGCCTACTTGCTGAAATTAATCGCAAGCCAGAAGACTTGGATGCCATCTTGATTACCCATGAGCATTCAGATCATATCCATGGAGTAGGCGTTTTGGCTCGCAAGTATGGTATGGATCTTTATGCCAATGAAAAGACCTGGCAAGCTATGGAAAATAGTAAATATCTTGGCAAGGTGGATTCTTCGCAAAAGCATATCTTTGAGATGGGCAAAACCAAAACCTTTGGAGATATTGACATCGAGAGTTTTGGTGTAAGCCATGATGCAGTCGCACCGCAGTTCTATCGCTTTATGAAAGATGATAAAAGTTTTGTCCTTTTGACAGATACAGGTTATGTCAGTGACCGTATGGCAGGGATTATCGAAAATGCGGATGGCTATCTTATCGAGTCCAACCATGATGTAGAGATTTTGCGAGCAGGTTCTTACGCTTGGCGACTCAAACAACGAATCCTATCTGACCTCGGTCACCTTTCTAACGAAGACGGTGCTGAAGCTATGATTCGTACCTTGGGAAACCGCACTAAGAAAATCTACCTTGGGCATTTATCTAAGGAGAACAATATCAAGGAACTGGCTCATATGACCATGATCAATCAGCTAGCACAAGCTGATCTGGGAGTCGGAGTAGACTTTAAGGTTTATGATACCTCACCAGATACCGCAACACCCTTGACAGATATATAGAAAGAACGCTGAGAAGGTGTTCTTTTTATATTGACTGAACACCTAAAAAGTAATACAATGGTGTTACCATTAAAAAAGGGAGTGCAAAAGATGACTACTATTACATTAAAAGTTTCTGAAGCTGATAAAACATTTATGAAAGCAATGGCTAAGTTTGAAGGAGTTTCCCTGTCGGAACTGATCCGCACCAAAACTCTCGAAGCTCTAGAAGACGAATACGATGCTCGTGTGGCAGATTTAGCCTATCAAGAGTATTTAGAAGACTTGGAAAAAGGAGTTGAACCCATTACTTGGGAAGAAATGATGCATGATTTAGGCTTGGAGGATGAATAATTTGTATAAATTAGTTCCGACAAGACGATTCATCAAGCAATTGAAAAAATTGGATCGTTATACGCAGAAGCTAATTACAAACTATTTACAAACCAATGTTTTGGAAGACCCAAGACGACACGGAAAGGCTTTGGTTGGTAATCGTGTTGGTCAATGGCGCTATAGAATTGGTAATTATCGAGTTATCGTACAAATTGTAGATGATGAATTAGTCATTGCTACTCTAGAAGTTGGTCATAGGAGAGATATTTATTGAATTACTTTTTTCAAGTAAATTTTCATTCTTTTAAATATGATATAATAGGGCTTACAATACAAGAGAGGTTGCTTTATGGCAATAGATATTAGTGAAGAGCAGTTGGCTAAGGAGTCTGCTGATTTATTAAAAATACTTTTAAAAGATAGAACAACAAAGAAAAATATAGTTTGGGCGACGCATTCTTATAACTTGTTAGGAAAAGGCTTTAGTCCTAGTGATAGTATTAGTCCAAGTAAGGTTACTGGAAACTATGCTAACTTGATTCAGCCCAGATCTGAAAAATCCAAGTATGAGCAAAAAGATCGTACAAAAATAAGGGCAGAAGTGTTTACACCAACTTGGTTGGTCGCAAAGCAAAATGGATATGTGGAAGCCGACCTTGAAGCTCTGGATCTTGAAGATTATATCCAAGTGCGATGGCTAGAAATTACCTGTGGTGAAGCACCTTATATGGTAACTCGCTATGATACAGTGACTGGTAAGGAAATTCCATTATCTGAACGAGTTGGTTTTGTTGATAGAAAATTGCAGCGCATTAGTCGTGAGGTCTCAGATGAAGTCACCTTTTATGAATTTGTAAAAAAAGCTTATCGAGCTTCTTATGGCTATGAGTATCAAGGAGATTCTCTCCTTTTGGCGCGTGAGAATCTTTTGGCAACTTTTGAGGACTATTATCTAGCTAAGACTGGAAATCAACCAACATTAGAGCAAAAGAAAGAAATTGCGACTATTATTTCTTACAATGTCTTTCAGATGGATGGATTGAAAAAAAGTAGTCCTTATTCAGCTAAACAAAAGCAATCTCAACAATTGAGTTTGTTTGCGGATGAGCTAGAAGTCCAAGAAGTAGAAGGATCTAAAACCCATATCAAAGACTGGAAAAAGAATAGAATGATAGGTTTTGAGCGCCTATCTAGCGAGGAAAGTGAAATGAAATTTGATGTCGTGATAGGAAATCCGCCGTATCAGGAAATAGGAGAAGCTAGAGATGAGCCGATATATCACTATTTTATTGATGAAGCTTATAAAATCGCAGATAAATCTATACTAATCACCCCAGCAAGGTTTTTATTTAAAGCTGGTCAAACTCCTAAAAATTGGATGGAAAAGATGCTTGAAGACAAGCATTTAAAAGTTCAATTCTATGAACTTAAAAGCGGTAAAGTATTTACAGGAACGGATATTAAGGGTGGAGTAGCAATAACTTATCGTGATGTTGATAAAGATTTGGGACCAATCGGAGTATTTACTATTTTTGAAACTTTGAATGGTATTGTAAAAAAAATCGAAAAACATCCAGAATTTGAAACTTTTTCTGATTTAGTTTATCCTCAAGGTATTTATAGATTTTCAAATAAACTTTTTTCTGATTATCCAAATGCTGAAAAACTGCAAGGAAAAGGAACAAAAAATAAAATTGTTTCGAAATCACTAACTCAGTTAGATTTTGTTTTCAAAAACAAAGAAGAAAAAGACCATGTTGCTCTACTTGGAAGAATTGGCTCCGAACGTGTTTATCGATATATTAATAAAAAATATTTAGATTTACCGGAAACATTCGAAAATTATAATGTTTTTGTACCAGAAGCTAATGGAAGTGGTGCCTTAGGTGAAGTCTTATCAACACCCCTAATCGGGGAACCCCTAATCGGGCATACAGATACTTTTTTATCTATTGGTAATTTTAAAACAAAATTTGAAGCCGATGCTTGTATTAAATTTATTAAAACTAAATTCGCTAGAGTATTATTAGGTGTTTTGAAAGTTACTCAGCATAATTCACGCAAAACTTGGTATTACGTCCCACTCCAAGACTTCACGGTCAATTCGGACATTGATTGGACACAATCAGTGGCTGATATTGACCGCCAGCTTGATCAAAAATATGACCTTTCCCCTGAAGAAATTGCCTTTATTGAGAATCATGTAAGGGAGATGGATTAGAAAAGTATTTTTATTTGACAAATAGTGCTCAATGATCTAAAATGACTATATAGGATTAGGTCAGGAAGCATACGATGCCCTGACCCTTTTTGTACTTATGAGATGAGAAAGTCATTTGTTAGATAAATTGACTTGGTTAGCAAACGTTCAAAAAAGGAAAACTTATGCCAGTAGAAATTAAAACCACTAAAGAGATTCATCCTAAAATCTATGCCTACACCACACCGACAGTAACCAGTAATGAAGGCTGGATTAAGATTGGGTATACAGAACGTGATGTCACACAACGTATCAAGGAGCAAACTCATACAGCTCATATAGCTACAGATGTCTTATGGACTGGTGATGCAGCTTATACAGAAGAGCCTGATAAGGGGAAAACTTTCAAGGATCATGATTTCCACCATTTCTTGTCTTTCCATGATGTAGAACGTCGTCCTAAGACGGAATGGTTCTATTTTAATGGAACTCCTGAAAAATCAAAAAATCTTTTTGATAAGTTTGTTCAGCATGATTTGTCTGGTTATCAACCTGGAAAAGGACAGGACTATACTCTGCGACAAGAGCAAGAAGAAGCAGTTGCTAAGACATTAGCTTATTTCCAAGAACATGCTGGAGGCAAGTTTCTCTGGAATGCCAAGCCACGCTTTGGTAAAACCTTGTCTACCTATGACCTAGCTCGACGGATGGAAGCTGTCAATGTCCTAATTGTAACAAACCGCCCTGCCATTGCTAACTCATGGTATGATGATTTTGAAACATTCATAGCAGGTCAGACGACTTACAAGTTTGTTTCTGAATCAGATAGCCTTAAGAGTCGTCCAACTTTGTCACGTAAAGAATTTGTTGGTATTTTAGATGACGATGTAAGACAACTTGCTTTTATCAGTCTCCAAGACTTGAAAGGTTCTGTTTATTTAGGTGGAGAGCACGATAAACTCAAATGGGTGACTGATCTGCATTGGGATTTGTTGGTTATTGACGAGGCTCATGAAGGAGTTGATACCTTCAAGACTGACCAAGCCTTTAATAAGATCCGTCGAAACTTTACCTTACACCTTTCTGGAACTCCATTTAAAGCATTGGCAAAGGGAGAGTTTACCGAGGAGCAAATCTATAACTGGTCTTATGCTGATGAGCAGGCAGCCAAAACTATTTGGTCGCCTGAGCAAGAAGAGGAAAATCCATATGAAACCTTACCTCAGTTAAATCTCTTTACCTATCAAATGTCTCAGATGATTGGTGAAGAGCTAGAGAAAGGCGCTCAACTTGATGGTGAAAATATTGACTATGCTTTTGACTTGAGTGAATTTTTCGCTACAGATGATAAAGGTAAATTTATCCATGAGCAAGATGTCAGAAATTGGTTAGATACTCTATCAAGCAATGAAAAATATCCATTTTCAACCAAAGAACTCCGTAATGAACTCAAGCATACTTTTTGGCTTTTAGAACGTGTCGCTTCGGCCAAAGCATTAAAAGCCCTACTAGAAGAACACCCAATCTATGAAAACTATGAGATCGTTCTAGCTGCTGGTGACGGACGTATGTCCGAAGAAGACGATAAAGTCAAACTCAAATCCTTGGACTTGGTTAGAAAAGCGATAGCAGGTAATGACAAAACCATTACCCTATCCGTCGGTCAATTGACGACAGGTGTCACTATCCCTGAGTGGACAGGTGTATTGATGTTATCGAATTTGAAATCACCTGCACTTTATATGCAGGCCGCCTTCCGTGCTCAAAATCCTTACTCATGGATCGATAACAAAGGAAATCACTTTCGCAAAGAAAGAGCCTATGTATTTGACTTTGCGCCGGAAAGAACCTTGATTCTCTTTGATGAGTTTGCCAACAACTTATCGCTTGCGACTGCAGGAGGCGGCGGGACTTCGACAACTCGTGAAGAAAACATCAGAGAATTACTCAATTTCTTCCCTGTCATAGCTGAAGACCGTGCTGGTAAAATGGTTGAAATTGATGCCAAGGCGGTTCTAACCATTCCTCGCCAGATAAAAGCTAGAGAAGTTCTTAAACGTGGCTTTATGTCCAATCTATTATTTGATAATATCAGCGGTATTTTCCAAGCTAGTCAAACAGTTCTAGATATTTTAAATGAGCTGCCAGTTGAAAAGGAAGGGAAGGTACAAGATAGTTCTGATTTATTAGACTTTTCAGATGTTACAGTCGATGATGAGGGAAATGCAGTAGTAGACCATGAAATTGTAGTTAATCAGCAAATGCGACTTTTTGGTGAAAAAGTTTATGCGCTGGGTGAGTCAGTTACAGAAGTGATGGCCCAGAATGAGGAAAAATCTCATAGGAAGTTGGCTTCTGAGTTGAGTCAAACAGTTTCTCCAGTGATTGTAGAAGATTTAAAAGCTGAATACAACTTTAAAACTCGGGAAACAGACCAAATCAAGAAACAAATTACAGCAACATTTGAGAATGAAATTCGAAAAAATGATATCGAAAGAAAAATTTCTGAAGCTCATATCAGAGAAGAATTGCAGCAACAAATTAAAGAAGCAGTTGATAAGGAGCAAAAGGATAAGATTCAAGAAGATTTTGATAAACGTTTAGAAGAAAATAATCTCATTCACAAAGAAAAACTAGAGCAAACACTCAAAAAAGAAGTAGAGAAAATGCCTGAGAGATTTATCGAACAGGTTGAGAGAAAACGTGTTGAGCAGTTGAAACAATCAGCTCAAGATGAGATTCGTGACCATCTTCGTGGATTTGCACGAACCATCCCAAGTTTTATTATGTCTTATGGCAATCAATCTCTAACACTTGATAATTTTGATACCTTTGTTCCTGAGCAAGTCTTCTTTGAGGTGACTGGTATTACGATTGATCAATTTCGTTATTTGAGAGATGGAGGACAAGATTTTGCAGGACATCTCTTTGATAAAGCAACATTTGACGAAGCTATTCAAGAATTTCTTCGCAAGAAAAAGGAGTTGGCGGATTATTTTAAAGACCAAAAAGAAGATATTTTTGACTATATTCCACCACAGAAAACCAATCAGATTTTCACTCCTAAACGGGTAGTGAAGAGGATGGTAGATGATCTTGAAAAAGAAAATCCAGGAATATTTGATGATCCATTTAAGACATTTATTGATTTGTACATGAAGTCTGGTCTCTATATTGCTGAACTTGTTAAGCGACTATATAATAGCGAAGGTTTGAAAGATGCATTTCCAAATTCTGAAGAACGCTTAAAACATATCTTAGAAAACCAAGTTTATGGATTTGCTCCGTCTGAGATTATCTATAACATTTCCACTAATTTTATATTTGGCAATCTTTCTAAAGATATCAGTAGGAAGAATTTTGTTTTAGCAGATACCATTCCAGCGGCTAAAGAAGGGCGCATTCAAAAGTTGGTTGATTCCTATTTTGAAAATAATTAAAAAGAAGGCTGAGTCAAAATTCTTTGAAATCAGAAAAAACGCATAAGATAAGGTATTGACAATCCTTGGTATTATGCGTTTTATTGTGGGAAGATGTATAATGGATTGAAATAAGATATGAACAAATCGAGTAGGAAAGGAAAATTGATTTATAGAAATGTTTTAGTAGTAGATGCGTACCGTTATAGATTCAATGCACTATAAAATCTGAAGAAAGCAATTTTTAACCAGATCTTAGAAGCAGTTGTGTACTACTCTAACTTCAATAGACTATATCATACAGCTAAAAAAAACAACTCCCTGATGATTCAAGGAGTTGTCTATAGTTAAATTAATTTTTAGAAGCTTCTTAGAATTCTGGATTTTTCCATGCTTCGTCAATAATAGCTTGCAATTCTTTAGCAGATGCTTGCATTTTTTGAGTTTCTGCATCGTTCAATGGAATGTTTACTGGACGAACGATACCGTGTGCTCCAACGATAGCTGGTTGACCGATAAAGACGTTCTCAATTCCGTATTGACCTTCTTGGAATACGGAAAGTGGAAGTACTGCGTTTTCATCGTCAAGGATTGCTTTAGTGATACGAGCGAGGGCTACAGCGATACCGTAGTATGTAGCACCTTTCTTGTTAATGATTGAGTATGCAGCGTCGCGAACAGAAATGAAGAGTTCTACAAGGTCAGCTTCATTCAAGTCACGGTTAGCTTGCAACCATTGTTCCAATTTTACACCGGCAACGTTAGCATGTGACCAAACGGCAAACTCAGAGTCACCGTGTTCACCCATGATATAGGCGTGAACTGAACGAGCGTCAACACCGATTTTTTCAGCAAGGGCTTGACGGAAACGAGCTGAGTCAAGTGAAGTACCTGAACCGATAACGCGTTCTTTAGGGAAACCAGAGAATTTCCAAGTTGAGTAAGTCAAAACGTCAACTGGGTTAGCAGCAACAAGGAAGATACCTTTGAAACCTGATTCAACAACTTGAGTTACGATTGATTTGTTGATAGCAAGGTTTTTACCTACAAGGTCAAGACGAGTTTCACCTGGTTTTTGAGGCGCACCTGCAGTGATCACAACAAGGTCAGCGTCTGCACAGTCAGAGTATTGAGCTGCATAGATTTTTTTAGGTGAAGTGAAGGCAAGGGCGTGACTAAGGTCAAGCGCATCACCAACAGCTTTTTCATGCAATTGTGGAATTTCGATAATTCCAAGCTCTTGTGCAATTCCTTGGTTAACAAGTGCAAAAGCGTAAGATGAACCTACAGCACCATCACCGACAAGGATAACTTTTTTGTGTTGTTTAGTTGAAGTCATTGTTCTAAACATCTCCTTAATTTTATTAGGGGATTTTCCCTAGACAACTTCATTCTATCACTTTTAAAAAACTTTGTCACGAATATGCCGTATAGTTCTCTATGTAAACGTTTTAGTGGTTTAGAGGCTGAAATAGATGGGAATTTATGGTATAATGTTGTTACTTACTAATTGTGAAATGAGGCATTTATTAATGCAGGATAAAAATTTAGTGAATGTCAATCTGACAAAGGAGATGAAGGCTAGCTTTATCGACTACGCCATGAGTGTTATCGTAGCGCGAGCTCTTCCTGATGTTCGAGATGGCTTAAAACCTGTTCACCGTCGCATTCTCTACGGAATGAATGAATTGGGTGTTACTCCAGACAAACCCCATAAAAAATCTGCTCGTATTACAGGGGATGTCATGGGTAAATACCACCCACACGGGGATTCCTCTATCTATGAAGCCATGGTCCGTATGGCTCAATGGTGGAGTTACCGTTACATGCTTGTAGATGGTCATGGGAATTTTGGTTCCATGGATGGAGATAGTGCTGCCGCTCAACGTTATACCGAGGCACGTATGAGCAAGATTGCTCTGGAAATGCTTCGTGATATCAACAAAAATACAGTTGATTTCGTTGATAACTATGATGCCAACGAACGGGAACCCTTGGTCTTGCCAGCGCGTTTTCCAAACCTTTTGGTTAATGGAGCAACTGGTATCGCGGTTGGGATGGCAACCAATATTCCACCTCATAATCTAGGTGAAACCATTGATGCAGTGAAGTTGGTCATGGATAATCCTGAAGTGACTACCAAGGAATTGATGGAAGTCTTGCCTGGTCCAGATTTTCCAACAGGTGCCCTTGTCATGGGGAAATCAGGTATCCACAAGGCTTATGAAACAGGTAAAGGTTCGATTGTCCTACGTTCTCGTACCGAAATCGAAGAAACTAAGACTGGCCGTGAGCGCATTGTTGTAACAGAATTTCCTTATATGGTCAACAAAACCAAGGTGCATGAGCATATTGTTCGCTTGGTTCAGGAAAAACGCATTGAGGGGATTACAGCAGTACGTGATGAGTCAAACCGTGAGGGTGTTCGATTTGTTATTGAAGTCAAGCGTGATGCGTCAGCCAATGTTATCCTCAATAATCTTTTCAAGATGACCCAGATGCAAACCAACTTTGGTTTCAATATGCTGGCTATCCAAAATGGTATACCGAAAATTTTGTCTCTTCGTCAGATTTTGGATGCTTATATCGAGCACCAAAAAGAAGTAGTTGTTCGTCGTACACGTTTTGATAAGGAAAAAGCGGAAGCGCGCGCTCATATCTTAGAAGGTCTCTTGATTGCGCTAGACCATATCGACGAAGTGATTCGTATCATTCGTGCTAGTGAAACGGATGCGGAAGCACAAGCTGAGTTGATGAGTAAGTTTAAGCTTTCTGAACGTCAAAGTCAGGCCATCCTAGACATGCGTCTTCGTCGTTTGACAGGTTTGGAACGCGATAAGATTCAATCTGAGTATGATGACCTCTTGGCTCTGATTGCGGACTTAGCGGATATTCTTGCTAAGCCTGAACGTGTTTCTCAAATCATCAAAGACGAATTGGATGAAGTTAAACGTAAATTTTCCGATAAACGCCGTACAGAGTTGATGGTTGGACAGGTCTTGAGTCTCGAGGATGAGGACTTGATTGAAGAATCGGATGTCTTAATTACCCTTTCTAACAAAGGATACATTAAACGTCTGGACCAAGCTGAATTTACTGCTCAAAAACGTGGAGGTCGTGGTGTCCAAGGAACAGGAGTGAAAGATGATGACTTTGTTCGTGAGTTAGTGTCAACTAGCACCCATGATCATCTGCTCTTCTTCACAAATAAAGGACGAGTTTATCGTTTGAAAGGTTATGAAATTCCTGAGTATGGTCGGACTGCCAAAGGGCTACCAGTAGTCAATCTCTTGAAATTGGATGAAGACGAAAATATTCAGACGGTTATCAATGTTGAGTCTGATCGCAGTGATGATGCTTATCTCTTCTTTACAACCCGTCACGGTATTGTGAAGAGAACCAGTGTTAAGGAATTTGCCAATATTCGTCAAAATGGTCTCAAAGCGCTGAATTTAAAGGATGAAGATGAGTTAATCAATGTCTTGTTGGCGGAAGGAGATATGGATATTATCATTGGTACCAAGTTTGGTTATGCAGTTCGCTTTAATCAATCAGCCGTTCGTGGTATGAGTCGTATCGCCACTGGTGTGAAAGGTGTTAACCTTCGTGAAGGAGACACAGTTGTTGGTGCCAGCTTGATTACTGATCAAGATGAGGTTCTTATTATCACAGAAAAAGGATATGGTAAGCGTACAGTCGCTACTGAATACCCAACAAAAGGTCGTGGTGGTAAGGGAATGCAGACAGCTAAAATTACCGAAAAAAATGGCTTGCTGGCCGGTCTTATGACTGTTCAAGGGGATGAGGATTTGATGATTATCACTGATACAGGTGTCATGATTCGAACCAATCTTGCCAATATTTCACAAACAGGACGTGCAACTATGGGAGTTAAAGTAATGCGCCTGGATCAAGATGCTCAGATAGTGACTTTCACAACGGTTGCGGTGGCAGAAAAAGAAGAGGTTGGGACAGAAAATGAAACAGAAGGTGAAGAATAATGTCTCATAAAAATAATAAAAAGAAAAACAAGCGAAAAAATCTGCTGACAAATATCCTAGCAGGATTTCTGATATTACTGTCACTGGCTTTGATTTTTAATGCGCAAATTCGAAATATTTTCATAGTCTGGAATACCAATAAGTATCAAGTTAGCCAGGTATCAAAAGAAAAATTAGAAGAAAATCAGGATACAGAAGGCAATTTTGACTTTGATTCTGTCAAAGCTATCTCTTCGGAAGCTGTTCTAACTTCTCAATGGGATGCTCAAAAATTACCAGTTATTGGGGGAATTGCAATTCCTGAATTGGAAATGAATTTGCCGATTTTTAAAGGACTTGATAATGTTAATCTCTTCTACGGAGCTGGTACAATGAAACGCGAGCAAGTAATGGGGGAAGGAAATTATAGTCTAGCTAGTCACCATATCTTTGGTGTTGATAATGCTAATAAAATGTTATTTTCTCCTTTAGATAATGCTAAAAATGGCATGAAGATTTATCTAACCGATAAAAATAAAGTTTATACTTATGAAATACGTGAAGTCAAACGTGTGACACCGGATCGTGTTGATGAGGTTGATGATAGAGAAGGGGTCAATGAAATCACATTAGTAACCTGTGAAGACCTTGCTGCTACAGAACGTATTATTGTCAAAGGTGATTTGAAAGAAACAAAAGATTATTCACAAACATCTGATGAAATCCTAACAGCTTTCAATCAACCATATAAACAATTTTATTAATACAAATCAGTGAAATTCAGAATTTCACTGATTTTTTTAAGATTTTCATAAAAATATAGTAAAATGAAATAAGAATAGGACGAATCGATCAGGACAGTCAAATCGATTTCTAACAATGTTTTAGAAGTATATGTGTACTATTCTAGTTTCAATCTACTATACTTGCCAAAAGGTTTCGGCTCCATCTTTACCTTCCATGTCAAAGGTGGGGAGGCAGAAGGCCGCAAGGTCATTGATCATTTAGAAATCTTTTCTGATCTTGCAAACGTGGCAGATGCTAAATCGCTTGTTGTCCATCCAGCAACAACCACTCATGGTCAATTGTCAGAAAAAGACCTAGAAGCGGCAGGTGTCACACCAAACCAAATTCGTTTGTCAATCGGACTTGAAAATGTAGATGATTTGATTGAAGACTTGCGCTTGGCCTTGGAGAAAATTTAAAGTAAAAGAAGATAAACAGTGGGTTTCGACTCGCTGTTTTTGATTTTCCTTCAGGCATGATATAATGGATAAAGAAGTCTAGAAAGAGGAACGATATGAACGAAATCAAATGTCCCAACTGTGGGGAAGTCTTTACAGTAAATGAAAGCCAGTATGCTGAACTTTTGTCCCAAGTGAGAACGGCAGAGTTTGATAAGGAACTACACGATAGGATGAGGCAAGAACTGGCCTTGGCTGAGCAAAAGGCTATGAATGAGCAACAGACTAAACTGGCTCAGAAGGATCAAGAAATTGCGCAATTACAGAGTCAGATCCAAAACTTTGATACAGAAAAAGAATTGGCCAAGAAAGAAGTTGAAGAGACAAGCCATCAGGCCCTCTTGGCTAAGGACAAGGAAGTACAGGCTTTGGAGAACCAATTGGCCACTTTGCGTTTAGAGCATGAAAATCAACTGCAAAAGACCCTTTCTGACCTAGAAAAAGAACATGTTCAGGTCAAAAATCAGCTCCTCTTGCAAGAAAAGGAAAATGAGTTGTCTTTGGCTTCTGTTAAGCAAAACTATGAAGCCCAGCTTAAAGCAGCTAGTGAACAAGTCGAGTTTTATAAGAATTTTAAGGCTCAACAATCTACAAAAGCCATTGGGGAAAGCCTAGAACAGTATGCAGAGAGTGAGTTTAACAAGGTCCGTAGTTTCGCCTTTCCAAATGCCTACTTTGAGAAGGATAACAAAGTCTCTGCGCGTGGGTCTAAGGGAGACTTCATCTTCCGTGAGTGTGATGAAAATGAGGTAGAGATTATCTCCATTATGTTTGAGATGAAGAATGAAGCTGACGGAACAGAGAAAAAGCATAAGAATGCAGATTTTTACAAGGAATTGGACAAGGACCGTCGGGAGAAGAACTGTGAATATGCCGTTTTAGTGACCATGCTTGAGGCCGATAACGACTACTTTAACACAGGGATTGTTGACGTCAGTCACGAGTATGAAAAGATGTATGTGGTTCGTCCTCAATTCTTTATTCAGTTGATTGGGCTCTTACGTAATGCGGCTCTTAATTCTTTAAAATACAAGCAGGAGTTAGCGCTTGTTCGCGAGCAAAATATCGACATTACACATTTTGAGGAAGACTTGGATGCCTTTAAGCTAGCTTTTGCTAAGAACTATAATTCAGCTTCGACCAACTTTGGAAAAGCTATTGATGAAATCGACAAGGCCATCAAACGCATGGAAGAGGTTAAGAAATTCCTGACTACATCTGAAAACCAACTCCGTTTAGCTAACAACAAATTGGAAGATGTCTCTGTTAAAAAATTGACCCGGAAAAATCCAACCATGAAAGCGAAATTTGAAGCATTGAAGGGGGAGTAGAAAGCAAAAATGAACGGTATTATCAACTTAAAAAAAGAAGCAGGAATGACCTCGCATGATGCGGTTTTTAAACTGCGTAAGATTTTGGGCACCAAGAAAATTGGTCATGGTGGGACCTTGGATCCAGATGTAGTGGGTGTTTTGCCCATTGCGGTTGGCAAGGCGACCCGCATGGTCGAGTTTATGCAGGACGAGGGCAAGGTCTATGAGGGGGAAATCACTCTGGGCTATTCAACGACGACCGAGGATGCTAGTGGGGAAGTTGTCGCAGAGACGCCTGTTTTGTCACCTTTAGATGAAACCATTGTTGATGAAGCGATTGCGAGCTTGACTGGACCTATTAGTCAGATTCCGCCTATGTACTCGGCAGTTAAGGTTAATGGTCGCAAGCTCTATGAGTATGCGCGTGCTGGTCAGGAAGTGGAGCGTCCAGAACGTCAGGTGACCATTTATCAATTTGATCGAACAAGTCCGATTTCTTATGATGATTACCTTGCACGCTTTACTTTTCGTGTAAAATGCAGTAAAGGGACTTACATCCGTACTTTGTCAGTTGATTTGGGTGAAAAGCTTGGTTATGCGGCTCATATGTCACACCTGACACGGACTAGTGCTGCTGGCTTACAATTAGAAGACGCACTGACCTTGGAGGAAATTGCTGAAAAAGTAGAGGCTGGGCAATTAGATTTTCTCCATCCTTTAGAGATTGGGACAGGTGATCTTGTCAAAGTTTTCCTAAGTCCAGAAGAAGCTACAGAAGTTCGCTTTGGTCGTTTTATTGAGCTAGACCAAACGGACAAAGAACTGGCTGCCTTTGAAGATGATAAATTGTTAGCCATTCTAGAAAAACGG
The DNA here is from genome assembly GCF_013277295.1 of Streptococcus sp. 477. Taxonomy (NCBI): domain Bacteria; kingdom Bacillati; phylum Bacillota; class Bacilli; order Lactobacillales; family Streptococcaceae; genus Streptococcus; species Streptococcus sp. 477. The sequence continues at coordinate 13,532 of NZ_VMMQ01000020.1, read as the reverse complement.
GGCAATCTCTATAAGCCAAGGAAGGTTTTTAGCTAGATCCTTTAGGAATAAAAATCGGGTGATAGATAACAATTGCTTGATAAAACCCCATACTAATAGTAGAATGGGGTTGGGAATTATAATATTCCAATTGTTGCGAGTTGTAGATACTCAAATAATCTATATAGAAATTTAGAGGTGTGAAATGAAGCAACTTAAAATTCTTTCAGATAAATATTTAGAGTCCATTACAGGTTCTGGTGGGAACTTAGGCCCAGGAATATATTGTGTAGACGTTAAAGGTCGAGCAAAATGCAGTATCAATCATGGAGAGTTTTGGGGGTACACGGGAAGTGTAATAGTCAATGGCTGGATTAATTATGGTCCATGGGCACCTAGACCAGGATTTGGTGTGATAATTCCATGATGCAAAATGAGTTTCGAGAAAGGGTGGAGCAACTTCTTCAACAAAAAGAAATAAATGAAAATAGTGAGTTGAGTCACCTGTTTCGTCTTGCTATACAAAATTTAGACAGAAATGAAAAATACCAATCGGTCATGGCCAATTTGAGTCAAGGGTTGTCGCTTTACCTCATGACGCATCATTACCAGGCACCTAAGTCTGTCATTGATTTTGGTTTATGGATTGCCAAAGCTCCTAGCCAGGAAAGAGGGAGACTGGCTTTCTTGCAGATGCTTGCTCAAACCCTACAGGGCTTTCGTTAAAACTATCGAACATCAGAGGGAAGACTCTGGTGTTTTTTGCTGATGAGACTATAAATTTTGTAAAAAATGTGATAGAATAGACGACGGATAAAATAACGGAGGATAGCATGCAAAATAGACCAATCATTATTGGAGTGACAGGTGGTTCTGGTGGTGGTAAAACCAGTGTTTCAAGAGCCATTTTATCGCATTTTCTTGATGAAAAGATTTCCATGATTGAGCATGATTCATACTACAAGGATCAGTCTCATTTGACCTTTGAAGAGCGTATCAAAACCAACTATGACCATCCATTTGCCTTTGATACAGACTTGATGATTGAGCAGATGAAGGAATTGTTGGCAGGGCGTCCGGTGGACATTCCGACTTATGACTATACTGAACATACACGGAGCAGCAAGACCTATCGTCAGGAGCCTCAGGATGTCTTTATCGTTGAGGGGATTTTGGTCTTGGAGGACAAGCGTCTGCGCGATTTGATGGATATCAAGATTTTTGTGGATACGGATGACGATGTGCGTATTATTCGTCGTATCAAGCGCGATATGGAAGAACGTGGCCGTAGCCTTGATAGCGTTATTGACCAGTATCTAGGTGTGGTTAAACCCATGTACCATCAGTTTATCGAGCCGACTAAGCGTTATGCTGATATCGTCATTCCTGAGGGAGTCAGCAATACAGTAGCTATCGACCTGTTGACGACCAAGATTGCAAAGATTTTGGAAGAAGCTCGAAATAGTAAATAAACAGAATTGGAGGCCTTGCCTCCTTTTTCTATTTTTCCCTCATAATGGTACATAAATGGAGATTTTTAGGCATATTTTTGGTATAATAATACCCATGAAAGAGCAAGAAAATGAATAGTAGGTGGAGATGGAAAAGTATTTATCGGTAACAACTTTGACCAAGTATCTGAAAATGAAATTCGATAAAGACCCATACTTGGAGCGGGTCTATTTAACTGGTCAAGTTTCCAACTTTCGTAAACGACCTACTCACCAATATTTCTCCCTAAAAGATGACCATGCAGTTATTCAAGCGACCATCTGGTCTGGGGTTTATCAGAAATTAGGCTTCGACCTGGAAGAAGGAATGAAAATCAATGTGATTGGGCGTGTGCAGGTCTATGAACCAAGTGGTAGCTACTCCATCATCATTGAAAAGGCTGAGCCTGATGGGGTTGGGGCGCTTGCGATTCAGTTTGAACAACTCAAGAAAAAATTGACAGAAGAAGGCCTGTTTCAAGAACGCTTCAAGCAAGCTCTGCCCCAATTTTCTAAGAGAATTGGTGTGGTAACCAGTCGCAGTGGAGCCGTGATTCGAGATATTATCACGACCGTCAGTAGGCGATTTCCAGGTGTCGATATTCTACTTTATCCGACTAAGGTGCAAGGTGAAGGCTCTGCGGAGGAAATTGCTAGAAATATTGCGCGTGCTAATCAAGGGGACGATTTGGATTTACTCATTATTGGTCGTGGAGGTGGTTCTATTGAGGATCTCTGGGCCTTTAACGAAGAAATTGTGGTACGAGCTATTTTTGAATCTCGTTTGCCAGTTATCTCTAGTGTGGGGCATGAGACGGATGTGACCTTGGCAGATTTTGTGGCAGATCGACGCGCTGCAACGCCAACAGCGGCGGCTGAACTAGCAACACCTGTGACCAAGTTGGATCTATTAGCTCATTTGCAAAATCAGGAAAAACGGATGGCAACGGCAGTCCGAAATGTCCTATCTAAGAAACAAGAAGCTTTGAAAAAATGCAGTCAGTCTGTTATCTTTAGACAACCAGAACGTTTGTATGATGGCTATATGCAACGCTTGGATCAACTGCAATTGCGTTTGAAACAAAGTTTGCGAACACGGATTTCTGATAACAAGCAATTAGTCCAAGCAAGGACGCATCAACTGGTTCAATTATCACCTGTTACCAAAATCCAACGCTATCAAGACCGTCTAGGCCAGTTGGATAAGCTCCTCCGTAGTCAAATGACGCTGGTTTATGATGCCAGGGTTGCTGAAGTCAAGAGACTTTCAGAAGCCTTGTTGATGTTGGATGCCAGTCGCATCGTGGCGCGTGGTTATGCTATTGTCAAAAAAGAAGAGTCCGTTGTAGATTCGGTTGAGAGTTTGAAGAAAAAAGACCAAGTAACGCTTTTGATGCGAGATGGTCAAGTAGAATTAGAGGTTAAAGATGTCAAAACAAAAGAAATTTGAGGAAAATCTAGCAGAACTGGAGACCATTGTCCAAAGTTTGGAAAATGGTGAAATTGCTCTGGAAGATGCGATTGCTGCCTTTCAAAAGGGCATGGTCTTGTCAAAAGAACTCCAAGCGACGCTGGACAAGGCTGAAAAGACCTTGGTCAAGGTCATGCAAGAAGACGGAACAGAAAGTGATTTTGAATGAAGAAGCAAGAAAAATTAGCTCTTGTCGAGTCAGCCTTGGAAGACTTTTATGGAGGCCAGCAGTTTGCCTCTAGTTTGCGAGAGTCTGTTCTCTATTCCATTCATGCTGGTGGCAAGCGTATTCGACCTTTTCTCTTGTTGGAAGTTCTGGAAGCCTTGCAGGTGGCTATTAAACCAGCTCACGCGCAGGTGGCCGCGGCCTTGGAAATGATTCATACAGGGAGTTTGATTCACGATGACCTTCCTGCTATGGATGATGATGATTACCGTCGGGGACGCTTGACCAATCATAAGAAATTTGGTGAAGCTATGGCCATTTTGGCAGGAGACGCTTTGTTCCTAGATCCTTACGCCTTGATAGCGCAGGCAGATTTGCCAAGTCAGATTAAGGTAGACTTGATTGCCAACTTATCCCTTGCTTCAGGAAGTCTGGGTATGGTAGCAGGCCAGGTTTTGGATATGGAAGGCGAACACCAGCACTTGTCTTTGGAAGAACTCCAGACCATTCATGCTAATAAGACTGGAAAACTGCTAGCCTATCCCTTCCAAGCAGCTGCTATCCTAGCAGAATTGTCACCTGAAATGCAGGCAAAGCTGAAAACTGTGGGTGAATTGATTGGACTTGCTTTTCAGGTCAGAGATGATGTACTGGATGTGACTGCCAGTTTTGAGGAGATCGGCAAGACACCTCAAAAGGACCTGCAGGCTGAAAAATCAACCTATCCTGCCTTGTTGGGCTTGGAAGAGTCCATTGCCTTTTGTAACCAAACCCTGGATCAAGCTAATGCCAAATTAGAAGAAATTGCCCAGCAGGTTCCCTTTGAAACAGAATCGATTGTAAGTGTAGTAGAAAGTTTGAGAATCAATGGCTAAGGAAAGAGTGGATGTACTAGCTTATAAACAGGGCTTGTTTGAAACGCGAGAACAGGCCAAGCGCGGTGTCATGGCTGGTCTAGTCCTAGCAGTCCTGAATGGAGAACGGTTTGACAAACCAGGAGAAAAAATCCCAGATGACACCGAGCTAAAACTCAAGGGTGAAAAACTCAAGTATGTTAGCCGTGGTGGCTTGAAATTAGAAAAGGCCTTGCAGGTCTTTGATTTGACAGTAGAAGGGGCAACAACGATTGATATTGGAGCCTCTACTGGAGGTTTTACCGACGTCATGTTGCAAAATGGTGCTGAGTTAGTCTTTGCAGTTGATGTTGGTACCAATCAGTTGGCTTGGAAACTACGCCAAGACCCACGAGTTGTCAGCATGGAGCAGTTCAATTTCCGCTATGCTGAAAAAACTGATTTCGAGCAGGAACCGAGCTTTGCCAGTATTGATGTGAGTTTCATTTCCCTTAGTCTGATTCTTCCGGCCTTGCACCGAGTCTTGACAGATCAAGGTCAGGTCGTGGCTCTGGTTAAGCCTCAGTTTGAGGCAGGTCGTGAGCAGATTGGGAAAAATGGAATCATTCGTGATGCCAAGGTCCATCAACATGTCCTTGAATCTGTCACAGCTATGGCAGTAGAGGAAGGCTTTTCAGTCCTTGGTTTGGACTTTTCTCCCATCCAAGGTGGACATGGAAATATTGAATTTTTAGCGTATTTGAAAAAAGAAGAGTCAGCAAGCAATCAGGTTCTTGCTGAGATTGAAGAAATAGTAGAAAGGGCGCATAGTCAATTTAAAAATGAATAAAAAAGAGAGACTTGAAAAAATTAGACGATTTGTGACAGATTATCAAATCGGTACACAAGAAGAAATTGTAGAACATTTGAAAGAGGCAGGCATCACTGCCACTCAGGCGACAGTATCACGTGATATCAAAGAGCTAGGCATTGTCAAAATTCCTTTGAGAGACAACACCTATGTCTATGAATTGCCAAAATCAATCGTAAAAAGTTTGCAACTAGCTGAATATAATATCGAATCGGCTCAATTGATGGACAAGATGATCAATCTCCAAGTTATTCCAGGAAATACAGCTTTTGTAAAAGCTCAGTTAATTGAGACTTTTGCGGATAAGATTTTCAGCTGTTTGGCTGATGATAGTTCGATTTTAGTCATGGCCAGAAGTGAAAGTCTAGCTGAGGAAATCTTTGAACAAGTAAAAAAATGGTAGGTCTATATGTTACTTGAAATTTCGATAAAAAACTTTGCCATTATTGAGGCTATTTCCCTCCATTTTGAAAAGGGGATGACAGTCCTGACTGGTGAAACAGGCGCAGGGAAGTCGATTATCATTGATGCCATGAATATGATGTTGGGAGCTCGTGCGACGACAGATGTTATTCGTCATGGTGCACCAAAGGCAGAGATTGAGGGGCTTTTCTCAGTTGAGAATAGTCGTCTTTTACAGGAAATTTTTGATGAGCAAGGTTTAGAATTAGGTGATGAAATTATCATCCGTCGGGAAATCTTGCAAAATGGTCGGAGTATTAGTCGTGTCAATGGCCAGATGGTTAATCTGTCTGTTTTGCGTGCTATTGGGCAACATCTTGTGGATATACATGGTCAGCATGATCAAGAAGAGTTAATGCGTCCCCAACTGCATATCCAGATGCTGGATGAATTTGGTGATACAGCCTTTTGGGACTTAAAAGAAACCTATCAAACGAGTTTTGATGCCTACCGTAAAATGCGTAAGCAGGTTCTGGAAGTCAAGAAAAACCAACAAGAACATAAGGCACGTATCGAAATGTTGGAATTTCAAATGGCAGAGATTGAGGCAGCAAACTTGCAGGCTGGAGAAGATTTGGCTTTCAATCAAGAGCGTGATAAACTTCTCAATCATAAAAATATTGCGGATACACTGACCAATGCCTACAGTATGTTGGACAATGAAAACTTTTCAAGTCTGGCCAATGTTCGTTCAGCCATGAATGACATGGAAAGTGTCGAAGAGTATGACCCTGAATACCGTGAAATTTCAAGCTCACTGTCTGAGACCTACTATGTCTTAGAAGACATTAGCAAACGTTTGGAAGCTATTATTGAGGACCTTGATTTTGACGGCAATCGTCTCATGCAGGTTGAGAATCGTTTGGATCTCCTTCATACTATTACTCGTAAGTATGGTGGGACTGTAGACGATGTCTTGCTTTATTTTGCCAAGATCACGGAAGAATACAATCTCTTGACAGGCAATAATCTTTCGTCTGAGGACATGGAAGCAGAGCTCAAGAAGTTGGAAGTCAATCTTGTCGACTTGGCAGGTCAGCTTGCCTCTGCTCGTCATGACTTGGCTCAGCAGCTCGAAGCAGAGATTAAACAAGAACTGCAAGACCTTTATATGGAAAAAGCCCAGTTTCAGGTTCGTTTTAGCAAGGGCAAATTCAGCCGTGAGGGCAATGAAATGGTTGAGTTTTATATCTCAACCAACCCTGGAGAAGACTTTAAACCCTTGGTCAAGGTTGCGTCTGGTGGGGAATTATCCCGTCTCATGCTAGCCATTAAGTCTGCCTTTTCACGTAAAGAAGGTAAGACTAGCATAGTCTTTGATGAGGTGGACACAGGAGTTTCAGGTCGTGTAGCTCAAGCTATTGCACAGAAGATTCACAAGATTGGCCAACATGGGCAGGTTCTAGCTATTTCCCATTTGCCACAAGTAATTGCGATTGCGGATTATCAATTTTTTATTGAGAAGATCAGCAATGACCATTCAACAGTTTCGACTGTTCGTCTTTTGACGGTTGAAGAGCGAGTGGAGGAAGTTGCTAAGATGTTGGCAGGTGATGATGTGACCGAAGCAGCCCTGACGCAAGCCAGAGAATTGTTGAGAAACAGAGAGAAATAAGATGACTGACTATTATGTAATTGGAGATGTTCACGGAAAAGCTGGGATGCTGGAAGACCTTCTCAAAACCTGGGATGGTCAGACCCAGTTGCTCTTTCTAGGCGATTTGATTGACCGTGGTGAAGATAGTTGCCGTGTCCTTGAAATGGTCAAGGATTTAGTGGACAATCAAGGGGCTATCTGTTTATCAGGAAATCATGAGTATATGTTTTTGACATGGCTAGATGACCCAGAAGAAAGTTATGACCATTATCGCCGTAATGGTGGTGATACAACTATTAACTCTATCCTAGGTCGTCCCTTGGATGCACCAGTTGACGGGATTGAGGATGCCAAGCGGGTTGCTACTGAAGCGGCAGACTTGGTCGAATTCATTCGTCAAATGCCATTTGTAGTAGAGACAGACAAGTATATCTTTGTACATGCTGGTATTGATTTGACCTTGGATGACTGGCATGAAACCACAGATTACAAGAAAGTATGGCTTAGAAAACCATTCCACGAAGCCGAAAATCATACTGGAAAAACCATTGTCTTCGGTCATACACCGGTCTATGGTTTGTTACAGCAAGAGCGTGGTACAGCTGAGCTTTGGATGACAGAAAATGGTAAGATTGGGATGGACGGAGGAGCTGTTTATGGTGGTGTCCTTCACGGGATTGTCTTTACAGATCAAGGGATGACAGAACATCACTTTATTGAGAATGACGGCTTTGTCGCTGAAGATTAGTACTCCTAGCAGGGGATGGTCTTGTCAAAATGTCAAAAACAATTTATAATAAATAGATACCCTGAAAGGAAGAGAATCATGAACTTAGAAGAATTGAAAAAACGACAGGAGAAGATCCGTAACTTCTCTATTATCGCCCATATTGACCACGGAAAATCAACTCTAGCAGACCGCATTTTGGAAAAAACTGAGACAGTCTCCAGTCGTGAAATGCAAGCTCAACTTTTGGATAGTATGGATTTAGAGCGGGAACGTGGGATTACCATTAAGTTGAATGCCATAGAGCTCAATTACACTGCAAAAGATGGGGAAACTTATATTTTTCACTTGATTGACACACCAGGACACGTAGACTTCACCTATGAAGTTTCACGTTCGCTCGCTGCCTGTGAGGGGGCGATTTTGGTGGTTGATGCTGCCCAAGGGATTGAGGCTCAAACTCTTGCCAACGTTTATCTGGCCTTGGACAATGATTTGGAAATCATGCCTGTTATTAACAAAATTGACCTGCCTGCTGCAGACCCTGAGCGCGTGCGTACGGAGATTGAAGATGTCATTGGTTTGGATGCCAGTGAAGCAGTCTTAGCATCTGCCAAGGCTGGTATTGGGATTGAAGAAATTCTTGAGCAAATCGTAGAAAAAGTGCCAGCACCAACGGGTGATGTGACGGCACCACTAAAAGCCTTGATTTTCGACTCTGTTTACGATGCTTACCGTGGAGTTATTCTTCAAGTGCGTGTCATGGATGGGGTGGTCAAACCTGGCGATAAGATTCAGCTCATGAGCAATGGCAAGACCTTTGATGTGACCGAAGTCGGTATCTTTACACCCAAAGCAGTTGGTCGTGATTTTCTTGCGACTGGTGATGTTGGTTATATTGCGGCTTCTATCAAGACGGTTCAGGATACTCGTGTGGGGGATACCGTTACCTTGGCAACCAATCCTGCAACAGAGCCATTACATGGCTACAAGCAGATGAATCCTATGGTCTTTGCGGGTCTCTATCCTATCGAGTCAAACAAGTACAATGACCTGCGTGAAGCCCTTGAAAAATTGCAACTGAATGATGCTAGTCTTCAGTTTGAACCAGAAACATCTCAGGCACTTGGATTTGGTTTCCGTTGTGGATTTCTTGGACTTCTCCATATGGATGTTATCCAGGAACGTTTGGAACGTGAGTTCAACATCGACCTCATCATGACAGCTCCATCTGTTATCTATAAGGTTAATTTGACCGACGGTGAGTCTATGGATGTGTCCAACCCGTCTGAATTCCCAGATCCAACTAAAATTGCGACCATTGAGGAGCCATATGTTAAGGCGCAAATCATGGTACCACAGGAGTTCGTCGGAGCAGTGATGGAATTAGCTCAGCGTAAGCGTGGGGACTTTGTGACGATGGACTATATTGATGATAACCGTGTCAATGTTATCTATCAAATTCCACTGGCTGAAATTGTCTTTGACTTCTTTGATAAGCTTAAGTCTTCGACTCGTGGTTATGCAAGTTTTGACTACGAATTGTCAGAATATCGCCCATCTAAGCTAGTGAAAATGGATATCCTTCTCAACGGAGACAAGGTGGATGCCCTCAGCTTTATCGTTCACAAGGACTTTGCCTACGAACGTGGGAAACTCATCGTTGATAAACTCAAGAAAATCATCCCTCGCCAACAATTTGAAGTTCCAATCCAAGCGGCTATTGGACACAAGATTGTCGCTCGTACTGATATCAAGGCTCTTCGTAAAAACGTACTTGCTAAATGTTATGGTGGTGACGTTTCTCGTAAACGCAAACTCCTTGAAAAACAAAAAGCTGGTAAGAAACGTATGAAAGCTATCGGATCAGTAGAAGTTCCACAAGAAGCCTTTCTTAGCGTCTTGAGTATGGATGAAGAATAAGTTATCAGAATTGTTTTTCTTGTTAATAGGAATTTATATAAGAATCAATCGTAAAGCAGGCTTAGATGGTCTGCTTTTTTATAAACTATCAAGAAATCGGAGAAAATAATGGTATAGTAGATTGAAACTAGAATAGTACACCTCTACTTTTAAAACATTGTTAGAAATAGATTTGACTGTCCTGATAGATTTGCCCTGTTCTTATTTCATTTCACTATAAAATTTTAAATTTGTGACCATATCTTGACTGTATTTTCCTCTCTTTTTCGAATAAATAAATAGAATAATCAAATCTAGATTAAAAAATGTGCTATAATGAAAGGAGAAGCAATATGACTGTACGTCATCCGGGCATTAGCCCGACCAATGATTTGGTTGCTAAGAAGATTTTTAGCAATCCGGAAATCACTTGTCAATTTATTCGCGATATGCTGGACTTGCCAGCAAAAAATGTGACCATTTTGGAGGGAAGCAATATTCACGTCTTGCCTTCCCTACCCTACTCGGCACAGGATTTCTATACCAGTATAGATGTTTTAGCTGAACTAGATAATGGTACTCAAGTAATCATTGAGATTCAAGTCCATCATCAGAATTTTTTCATCAATCGCCTGTGGGCTTACCTTTGCAGTCAGGTCAATCAAAATCTTGAAAAAATTCGTCAACGAGAAGGTGATACTCATCAGAGTTATAAACACATCTCACCAGTATACGCTATCGCAATTGTGGATAGTAACTACTTCTCAGATGACTTGGCTTTTCATAGTTTTAGCATGCGAGAGGACACGACAGGTGAGGTCTTAACCATCACAAATAACGGTCAGGAAAACCATCTGGTTAAGATGGCTTTCTTGGAACTAAAAAAATACAGAGAAACCAGCAAAGACAAGGTTCGTAAACCATGGTTAGAGTTTTTCGGGAATAAACCCTTTACCCAGCAGCCCGAGCGAGCCATCAGCCAAGCAGATCAACTGCTGGACTACAAGAGTTGGTCCGAGGAGGATAAGAAAATGTTTAGTGAACAACGCAGGCGAGAAGAACAAGCCATGTTAGCACAGGACTATGCTTTGGAACAAGCTGAAGAAAAAGGGTTGGAGAGAGGTCGTGCAGAGGGGCTTGAACAGGGATTAAAAGTAGGTTTAGTAAATCTAGTCCGCCAAGGTCTTCTGACTTCTGAGGTTGCTAGCCAGCAGTTGGGCATAACCGTCGCTGAGTTTGAGGAGCTATTGAAAAAATACAAATAAGCCCTAAAAAAATACAGAGAAACCAGCAAAGACGAGGGTTGCAAGCCGTGGTTGGAGTTTTTTGTAACTCTCTATCTCCTAGATAGGGTTCGATAAAATACAGTGATTTCGGAGTTAGCTAGTTAGGTCATTTGTAAATCAAGTAAGCCTAAGAGAAGTAGTGATCTTAGAAAAACTGGAGCTGGCTAGCTAATAATCTAATCTATAAGAATCCCTAAGCAAGGGGTTAGAATCTATAAACTGGCATATGATTTAGTTTTATCCATAAATGATAAAAAAGAGAGTATGGCGTGGCTACTACAGAAGAGCGGCTTTTTAATTATACAATGCTAGGATTTGTTTTTATCAATTAGCTTTTGATGTGCTTAACATCAGGGGGAAACACTTCGAAACAAACCGTAACTAAAATGTTATCAAATTGTAATAAAACCTTGATTTGTATATGTTTCTCAAGACAGAATCGTCAGGAAGCTTGATAGAATAGCTTTGTACAGCCTATCCATATATATGGATAGGCTGTCTTTTTCTTGATACTAAGTGAGATAAAGAAGTCAAATGATTATCTTTTTAAAGTAATTTAAGGTATAATAGTTTAGTCATATCAGGTTGAATGATTGAGTGCATTTTTGATCCACAAGGCAAACCTTTGCATTGTGTTACAGTTATGGACTCAGTAATTACACTTGAAAAAATTTAAACTAAAAAGGGGAACATCTAATATGTTTTATAGTGAGAAGGACGATAGAGAAAAACGCTTGCGGTTTTCGATTCGGAAGGTTAGTTTTGGAGCGGCCTCGGTAGCCGTGGCGGCGCTGTATCTCTTTATGGGAAGTGGAGCGGTATCTGCTGAGGAAGCACAGGCCGTACAGTCAAATGAGGAGGTGGCAGCTGATAAGGATTCGGAAACAGAGAAAAAATCAGAGGAACAGCAGCCAACCTACGCTGCTCCTGCTGCAAAAGAACAAGGATCTGCAACCAATACTGAAGCAGGGGATGAAGGCAAGCAAGAGAGTCATCCAGGGACCAAAGAGGAAGAAGCAAGCAACAAGCCAAAAGTACGTAAAAGACGTGATGCACCTGCCCCAACAGCGACTCCAACCGATGACGACCCAGATGCAAATCAAGTGTATACAGCTCCAGGAGATGATGCAAGTGTAGACGATTTGGCGACTAAATTAAAAGATTTGCCTGAAACAGTAGAGAATGAGAAAAAACTTGCTAAAATAGACGAGATCGGTAGTAGGACAAATATAGATCAAGGTAAAGTTAGTGAACTGAATGAATTTGGTGGTTGGAAGGCAGTTTCAGCAGAGGGCAAAGAAGGAAAATTTGCTGTTGCAAGAAAGACAGCTGACGGGGTCTTTCCTATTGAAACTGTGAATGTTACGAGAAATCGACAATCGTATACAGCACATGTCGAGGAAAATTCGTTTGATCGTTCTCACGAGTATATACTACTTCTTTCTCAAGTTAGAACATATGCGACTAGAGATGAAGAAACATTTGATAACAGTGAGTTTAAGGATATAGATCAAAATGGAGGGAATGGAGAAGCGCAACAAATTTCTAAAGGGCTAAAAGGCTTTAATGGGATAGAAAAAACTTATAAAGCCTATTCTTCATCTACAGGAACAGGAGTTAATATTTCTTTTAAAACAGGTTTTACAGGAGATATTGATGGTTATAAAGCGGGATATAAAGTTGAGGTAATTGCAAAACTTGAAGACGGGATGATGAAATCTATCTATAGTCAAAGTTTTCGTCCTGATGAATCTATAAATGATACAAATAAGAATGTAGTCTCAGTCAATGCTAATGATAGAAGTACGTTTACTGTCGAAAGATTTCCGAAACCTAATATAGATAAACTTAATCAAATGTTGGCAGAGCACAAAAATAATCAAGGAAACAGAACAGGTACTTTTACTAGTAAAAGTATAGTGTTACCTAAAGGTGCCACAGAATATACTGTAAAAATTAGTGCTTCTGATAATTCAAAATTAGGGATGGGATATCAAGTACCTTGGAAACATTATGCTTTACCAATTGTGGGAACAGGGTTTTCAGTTACTCAGGATACTAGCAAAGTTGCCAAGGATTTATCTCAAAAAGTTCATGATAAATTAATAGCACAAAAAGAAGAAGATACAAAATGGTCTACTCCTGAAACCAAGGCTGCTTATGACGAAAAATTGCAGAAAATTAAGGATAAGATTGATTCTGAAGCTAGTACTACTGATTATAAAACAGTAGTGGAAGAGGCACTAGAAAAACAAAAAAACCTGAATGAAGAAAAGAAAATAAAACATAAAGCAGCTGATGAAATAGCAGAAAAAGCAGCAGAGAAATTAGTTATGATAGATGATGATGACACATTATCAGAAAACGAAAAGGATGCAGCTAAAGAAGAAGTTATAGAAGATGCAAAAAAAGCGGCAAACAATGTTGCAGTAGCTACAGACCAAGGTGGTGTGGAAAACGCTAAAATGGAAGGGATTGCTGAAATAACCAAAGTTAATCCAGTAGGAAAAGACAAGGCTAAAAAAGCTATTCAAGATGAGCTTGATAAGAAAGAAGCTGAGATTGAAGGAAATGACCAGCTTAGCCCAGATGAAAAAGCAGCGGCTAAGGAACAAGCTAAAGCGGCAGCGGACAAAGCTATCCAAGCCATTGACGCAGCAAGCGACCAAGCAGGCGTGGACAAAGCGCAAGCAGACGGAATTGCCGCAATAGCAGCAGTTAAGCCAGTGGCTAAGGACAAAGCTAAGG
>NZ_VMMQ01000002.1:0-7513 GCF_013277295.1 Streptococcus sp. 477 | reverse complement strand
TTGATTTTTATTGAGTATTAGATGTATAGTGCATTGAAGTTAAAATAGTATACTTTGGTTTCTAAGACATTGTTAGAAATTAGATTAAATTCCTTAATCGATTTGCGCATGTTTTATTTTATTTCACTATACTTTAGATTGAAAAATAAGGAATCACATAAATCGCAAGAAATAGGGAATCTGATTCGTGTTTATAACCGTTCAAAAAGAGAGGAAGCTGAAAGTGAGCCACTTAATCTTTATGTCGAAGATGAAAAGGGCAATCTCCTGGCAGGTTTGATAGTAGAGACTTTTAGAAATTGGCTAGAAATCGAGTATTTATTTGTAAAAGAGGAACTGAGAGGGCAAGGAATCGGTTCAAAACTATTGCAGCAAGCAGAAACTGAAGCTAAGAATCGAAACTGTCGTTTTGCCTTTGTCAATACCTACCAGTTTCAAGCTCTTGATTTTTATAAAAGGTATGGCTACAAGGAAGTCTTTAGGTTACAAGACTATCCCTACATTGGGCAAAGATATTATTAGCAAAAGAATCTGTAAGGTGAGTATGGAGGTATAATACAAAGAGAGGCTCGCACATAAGTATGGAGGTGGACTGATGTATATGAGTAACTATCGATAAATACCAGTTATAACCTAGAAATTGTGTCTTTCTGGGCAATATTGGGTACAATGCAATGGCAGCTGAGAAATTGGGAATCAAGGCTTATCGGGTTAAGAAAAGAAGTGATGTGGTTGATATTTTAAAACAATTTATTTAAACTAAAAACTCTCTATCTTTTTAAATTGACATTAATCCGAGATTCCCCTCTCGAGTTTTTCAGAATAGAGTGAAATCCGAAAGAAAATGGAAATAATTTTTATTAAACGCTTCCAATAGCGGTTAAAAGTTGACAAATTTAAATTTTAGGACTACACTAAGTAAGTAAATTTTATTTTAAAGGAGAATTCGTTATGAATTTAACATATTTAGGCTTATGTATTGCCTGTATGGGCGTATCTGTCGGTGAAGGTTTATTGATGAATGGACTGTTTAAATCAGTAGCACGCCAACCAGATATGCTTTCTGAGTTTCGTAGTTTGATGTTTTTAGGTGTTGCCTTTATTGAAGGAACTTTCTTTGTAACTCTTGTCTTCTCATTTATTATCAAATAAATACATGGAACGAGAAGAAAAGGGAGGATTTTAGATGGAAGAAAGTATTAATCCAATCATCTCTATTGGTCCTGTTATCTTCAATCTGACTATGTTAGCCATGACCTTGTTGATTGTGGGAGTTATTTTTGTCTTTATTTATTGGGCAAGCCGCAATATGACCTTGAAACCCAAAGGAAAGCAAAATGTACTTGAGTATGTCTATGACTTTGTTATTGGATTTACAGAACCTAACATTGGTTCGCGCTACATGAAAGATTACTCACTCTTTTTCCTTTGTTTATTTCTTTTCATGGTGATTGCCAATAACCTTGGCTTAATGACAAAGCTTCAAACGATCGATGGGACTAACTGGTGGAGTTCGCCAACCGCTAATTTACAGTATGACTTAACCTTATCTTTTCTTGTCATTTTGTTGACACATATAGAAAGCGTTCGTCGTCGTGGATTTAAAAAAAGTATAAAATCTTTTATGAGTCCTGTTTTTGTCATACCGATGAATATCTTGGAAGAATTTACAAACTTCTTATCTTTGGCTTTGCGGATTTTTGGGAATATCTTTGCAGGAGAGGTCATGACGAGTTTGTTACTTCTTCTTTCCCACCAAGCTATTTATTGGTATCCAGTAGCCTTTGGAGCTAATTTGGCTTGGACTGCATTTTCTGTCTTTATTTCCTGCATCCAAGCTTATGTCTTTACTCTTTTGACATCTGTGTATTTAGGGAATAAGATTAATATTGAAGAGGAATAGAAAGGAGTAACTGATGCACGTAACAGTAGGTGAATTGATTGGTAATTTTATTTTAATCACTGGCTCTTTTATTCTTTTGCTAGTCTTGATTAAAAAATTTGCATGGTCTAATATTACAGGCATTTTCGAAGAAAGAGCTGAAAAAATTGCTACTGATATTGACAGTGCTGAAGAAGCCCGTCAAAAAGCAGAAGTATTGGCCCAAAAACGTGAAGATGAATTGGCAGGCAGTCGCAAAGAAGCCAAGACAATCATTGAAAATGCAAAGGAAACAGCTGAGCAAAGTAAGGCTAGTATCTTAGCAGATGCTAAACTAGAAGCAGGACGCTTAAAAGAAAAAGCAAACCAAGAAATTGCTCAAAACAAAGCTGAAGCTTTACAAAGCGTTAAGGGTGAGGTTGCAGATTTGACCATCAGCTTGGCTGGTAAAATCATCTCACAAAACCTTGATGGTCATGCCCATAAAGCACTCATTGATCAGTATATCGATCAGCTAGGAGAAGCTTAATGGACAAGAAAACAGTAAAGGTAATTGAAAAATACAGCATGCCTTTTGTCCAATTGGTACTTGAAAAAGGAGAAGAAGACCGTATCTTTTCAGACTTGACTCAAATCAAGCAAGTTGCTGAAGAAACAGGTCTGCCTTCTTTTTTAAAACAAGTGGCAGTAGACGAGTCGGATAAGGAAAAAACAATTGCTTTTTTCCAAGACTCTGTGTCACCTTTAATACAAAACTTTATCCAGGTTCTGGCCTACAATCACAGAGCAAATCTTTTCTATGATGTGCTTGTAGATTGCTTGAACCGACTTGAAAAAGAAACAAATCGATTTGAAGTGACGATTACTGCTGCTCATCCTTTAACAGATGAACAAAAGAGTCGTTTGCTCCCTTTGATTGAGAAAAAAATGTCTCTGAAAGTAAGGAGTGTAAAAGAAGAAATCGATGAAAGTCTCATTGGTGGTTTTGTCATTTTTGCCAATCACAAGACAATTGATGTGAGTATTAAACAACAACTTAAAGTTGTTAAAGAAAATTTGAAATAGAAAGTGGTGTTCTTTTGGCAATTAACGCACAAGAAATCAGCGCTTTAATTAAGCAACAAATTGAAAATTTCAAACCCAATTTTGATGTGACTGAAACAGGTGTTGTAACCTATATCGGGGACGGTATCGCGCGTGCTCATGGCCTTGAAAATGCCATGAGTGGAGAGTTGTTGATTTTTGAAAACGGCTCTTATGGTATGGCTCAAAACTTGGAGTCAACAGACGTTGGTATTATCATCCTAGGTGACTTTACAGATATCCGTGAAGGCGATACAATTCGTCGTACAGGTAAAATCATGGAAGTCCCAGTAGGTGAAAGTCTGATTGGTCGTGTTGTGGATCCGCTAGGTCGTCCAGTTGACGGTCTTGGAGAAATCCACACTGATAAAACTCGTCCAGTAGAAGCACCAGCTCCTGGTGTTATGCAACGTAAGTCAGTCTCAGAACCATTGCAAACTGGTTTGAAAGCTATTGACGCCCTTGTACCGATTGGTCGTGGTCAACGTGAGTTGATTATCGGTGACCGTCAGACAGGGAAAACAACCATTGCGATTGATACAATCTTGAACCAAAAAGGTCAAGATATGATCTGTATCTATGTTGCGATTGGACAAAAAGAATCAACAGTTCGTACGCAAGTAGAAACACTTCGTCAGTACGGTGCCTTGGACTACACAATCGTTGTGACAGCCTCTGCTTCACAACCATCACCATTGCTCTTCCTAGCTCCTTATGCTGGGGTTGCCATGGCGGAAGAATTTATGTACCAAGGCAAGCATGTTTTGATCGTTTATGATGATTTATCAAAACAAGCGGTAGCTTATCGTGAACTGTCTCTCTTGCTTCGTCGTCCTCCAGGTCGTGAAGCCTTCCCAGGGGATGTTTTCTACCTTCACAGCCGTTTGCTTGAGCGCTCAGCTAAAGTTTCTGATGAACTTGGTGGTGGATCAATTACAGCCCTACCATTTATCGAGACACAAGCAGGAGATATCTCTGCCTATATCGCAACCAACGTGATTTCTATCACTGATGGACAAATCTTCCTTGGCGATGGCCTCTTCAATGCGGGGATTCGTCCAGCCATCGATGCGGGTTCATCTGTATCACGTGTAGGTGGTTCTGCACAAATCAAAGCCATGAAGAAGGTTGCTGGTACACTTCGTATCGACCTTGCTTCATACCGTGAGTTGGAAGCCTTCACTAAGTTTGGTTCTGACTTGGATGCGGCAACACAGGCCAAGTTGAACCGTGGACGTCGTACAGTTGAGGTCTTGAAACAACCTGTTCACAAACCATTACCTGTTGAGAAACAAGTAACCATTCTTTATGCTTTGACACATGGTTTCTTGGATACTGTTCCAGTAGATGATATTGTTCGTTTCGAGGAAGAGTTCCATGCCTTCTTTGATGCTCAACATCCAGAGATTTTGGAAACCATTCGTGATACAAAAGACTTGCCAGAAGAAGCAGTCTTGGATGCTGCGATTACAGAGTTTCTCAATCAATCTAGCTTCCAATAAGAATAGAGGTGTCAGATGGCAGTATCTCTAAATGATATTAAAACAAAAATCGCCTCAACAAAAAATACGAGTCAAATCACAAATGCCATGCAAATGGTATCGGCTGCTAAGCTAGGTCGCTCTGAAGAAGCTGCTCGTAACTTCCAAGTTTACGCTCAGAAAGTGCGCAAGCTCTTGACAGATATCCTCCATGGTAATGGAGCTGGTGGTTCAACCAATCCCATGTTGATTAGCCGTCCTGTGAAGAAGACAGGCTATATCGTTATCACTTCAGACCGCGGTTTGGTTGGAGGTTATAATTCCTCTATTCTGAAAGCCGTTATGGAGTTGAAAGAAGAATACCACCCAGACGGTACAGGTTTTGAAATAATCTGTATTGGTGGAATGGGAGCTGATTTCTTTAAGGCTCGTGGTATTCAACCACTTTATGAACTACGTGGCTTGGCAGACCAACCTAGCTTTGATCAAGTTCGTAAGATTATTTCAAAAACTGTTGAAATGTACCAAAATGAACTCTTTGATGAGCTTTATGTTTGCTACAACCACCATGTCAATACGCTAACCAGTCAAATGCGTGTGGAACAAATGCTTCCGATTGTTGACTTGGATCCAAATGAAGCGGATGAAGACTACAGCTTGACTTTTGAATTGGAAACCAGCCGAGAAGAAATTTTGGAGCAGTTATTGCCTCAGTTTGCAGAAAGTATGATTTACGGTGCCATTATCGATGCCAAGACAGCTGAGAATGCTGCTGGTATGACAGCCATGCAAACAGCGACAGATAATGCTAAGAAAGTCATCAATGATTTGACAATTCAGTATAACCGTGCCAGACAGGCGGCGATTACACAAGAAATTACAGAAATTGTAGCAGGAGCTAGTGCCTTAGAATAGGCTCTAGTCCAGTTCGTATGAAAATGAACTTATACTCAATGAAAATCAAAGAGCAAACTAGGAAGCTAGCCGCAGGCTGTACTTGAGTACGGCAAGGCGACGCTGACGTGGTTTGAAGAGATTTGCGAAGAGTATTAGGACCTAGTTTAGCTAGGAACCGACAGTATCTTATATAGAATAGGAGAAGGAGATGAGTTCAGGTAAAATTGCTCAGGTTATCGGTCCCGTTGTAGACGTCTTGTTTGCAGCAGGGGAAAAACTTCCTGAGATTAACAATGCACTTGTCGTCTACAAAAATGACGAAAGAAAAACAAAAATCGTCCTTGAAGTAGCCTTGGAGTTGGGAGATGGTATGGTCCGTACTATCGCCATGGAATCAACAGATGGGTTGACTCGTGGAATGGAAGTATTGGACACAGGTCGTCCAATCTCTGTGCCAGTAGGTAAAGAAACTTTGGGACGTGTCTTCAACGTTTTGGGAGATACCATTGACTTGGAAGCTCCTTTTACAGAAGACGCAGAGCGTCAGCCAATTCATAAAAAAGCTCCAACTTTTGATGAGTTGTCTACCTCTTCTGAAATCCTTGAAACAGGGATCAAGGTTATCGACCTTCTTGCCCCTTACCTTAAAGGTGGTAAAGTTGGACTGTTCGGTGGTGCCGGAGTTGGTAAAACCGTCTTAATCCAAGAATTGATTCACAACATTGCCCAAGAACACGGTGGTATTTCAGTATTTACTGGTGTTGGGGAACGTACTCGTGAGGGAAATGACCTTTACTGGGAAATGAAAGAATCAGGCGTTATCGAGAAAACAGCCATGGTATTTGGTCAGATGAATGAGCCACCAGGAGCACGTATGCGTGTTGCCCTTACTGGTTTGACAATCGCTGAATACTTCCGTGATGTAGAAGGCCAAGACGTGCTTCTCTTTATCGATAATATCTTCCGTTTCACTCAGGCTGGTTCAGAAGTATCTGCCCTTTTGGGTCGTATGCCATCAGCCGTTGGTTACCAACCAACCCTTGCTACAGAAATGGGTCAATTGCAAGAACGTATTACATCAACCAAGAAGGGTTCTGTAACCTCTATCCAGGCTATCTATGTGCCAGCGGATGACTATACTGACCCAGCGCCAGCAACAGCCTTCGCTCACTTGGATTCAACAACAAACTTGGAACGTAAGTTGGTACAATTGGGTATCTACCCAGCCGTTGACCCACTTGCTTCAAGTTCACGTGCCTTGGCACCTGAAATCGTTGGAGAAGAGCACTATGCAGTTGCTGCAGAAGTAAAACGTGTCCTCCAACGTTACCATGAGTTGCAAGATATCATTGCTATCCTCGGTATGGATGAGCTTTCTGATGAAGAAAAGACCTTGGTTGCACGTGCCCGTCGTATCCAGTTCTTCTTGTCACAAAACTTCAACGTTGCGGAGCAATTTACTGGTCAGCCTGGTTCATATGTTCCAGTTGCTGAAACGGTACGTGGATTTAAAGAAATCCTTGATGGTAAATACGACCACTTGCCAGAAGATGCCTTCCGTGGTGTAGGTTCTATCGAAGATGTGATTGCAAAAGCTGAAAAAATGGGATTTTAAGAGGTAATCTATGGCTCAGTTAACTGTCCAGATCGTGACACCAGATGGTCTCGTCTATGATCACCATGCCAGCTATGTATCGGTTCGAACTCTGGATGGTGAGATGGGGATCTTGCCACGACATGAAAATATGATTGCGGTTTTAGCAGTTGATGAAGTAAAGGTAAAACGTATTGATGACGAAGATCACGTGAACTGGATTGCAGTAAACGGTGGCGTTATTGAAATTGCCAATGATATGATTACAATCGTTGCTGACTCTGCAGAACGTGCTCGTGATATCGATATCAGTCGTGCAGAACGTGCCAAACTTCGTGCAGAACGTGCAATTGAAGAAGCACAAGACAAACACTTGATTGACCAAGAACGTCGTGCGAAGATTGCACTGCAACGTGCCATTAACCGTATTAATGTCGGAAATAGACTATAAGAAAAAATGAACTTGAAAATTCCAAGTTCATTTTTTTATGGTGTTTTATACTCAATAAAAATCAAAAAGCAAACATAGGAAGTTAGCCATAGGTTGCTCAAAACATAGTTTTGAGGTTGTGGATA
>NZ_VMMQ01000019.1:0-2831 GCF_013277295.1 Streptococcus sp. 477 | reverse complement strand
ACGAAGTCAGTAACCATACATACGGCAAGGCGAAGCTAATGCGGTTTGAAGAGATTTTTGAAGAGTATAAAATTGAATTGCTTATAAAAAAGCTCCATACACTGGATGTGTATAGAGCAATGGGGCTTTATTTAATATAGAGTTCTTGATTTTTCAAGACAATTTCACGTACGCTCACAAATTTCTTGAGTTTTTTAAGTTCTTCTGGATGAGTGACGAGAGTGATAACATAACCTTCCTTGCCCATGCGACCTGTACGGCCAGCGCGGTGAGTGTAGGTTTCAATATCTCTAGGAATATCAAAGTTTACGACACATTCTAGGCTATCGATATCAATTCCTCGAGCCAAAAGGTCTGTTGCTAGAAGCAGGGTTAGTTGCTTGTATTTAAACTTTTCTAAGATGACTTTTCTAAATTTGACATTAACATCACTAGCGAGGGAAACAGCTAATATATCCCGATACTGTAGTTTTTCCTCTGCACTTCCAAGGTCTGATAGGCTGTTAAAGAAGACCAGACCGCGGAAATCCTCCACATGAGCTAGTTTTCGTAGCATATCCACTCGGTGACGTTGGTCTACCTGCATATAGAAATGTTGGATGTTATCTAGTTTTTGGTCAGAGAGATCAATGGTACGTGTGTTTGGCGCAATCTTTTCTTGGTCAAACTTAGTCGTCGCACTCATATAGACGAGTTGGTGGTCACGCGGTGCGTAGTGAGTGATTTTCTCAACAAAGTGAATCTGAGAATCATCTAGCAATTGGTCGAATTCATCCAGGATGATGGTTTCCACATTCATCATCTTGATTTTTTTCAATTTAATGAGTTCAAAGATACGTCCAGGAGTTCCAATCAGAATTTCTAGTCCTTTTTTTAGGCGTTCAATCTGGCGTTTCTGGCTCGAACCTGATAAGAAGAGTTGGGGAGTCAAGCCGATAGTCTCAGCCCACGTTTTACATACATCAAAAATCTGTCCAGCAAGCTCTGTATTTGGTGCTAGAATCAAGAGTTGCTGCGCTTTTTTCTTTTGTAGTCTGAGAAGACTTGGTAGGAGGTAAGCTAGGGTCTTACCGGTTCCTGTTGGACTTACTCCTAGAAGATTTTCTCCTGCAAGAATGGGCTCAAATAGTTGAGTTTGAATGGGGGTAAATTCTTGGAAACCGAGTTGGTCACTTAGTTCTTGCCATTCAGTAGGTAGTTTGCTTTTCATTTTTCTGCCTCAAATCTAATGCCAGCAGTCTGGCGCATGGTATATAGTAGCTCATGAACAGAGCCTGCATCATCCAGCCAAGTCTGGTAGAGTGTCTGGTCTGGTTGCTGAATCATGTGTGCAAATGCAGTGACTTCCTCAGTCATCGTATGAGGAGCCTGTTGAATAGGGAGCTGGACTTGATTGCCTTGGTGGTCGGTAAAAATAGCTGAGCGAATATGCTCAATCGTGTTGAGGGTCAAGGTTCCATTTGTTGTGTAAATTTCGCAAGGAAGATTGGAAGTGATGTTTTTCCCAGCCTTGATATGAACTTGAAAGTCAGGGTAGAAGAGGATACCGTCTCCATTTAGGTCTATGCTATTGTCAAGCTGTTGAGCCATGTAGGTTGCGTCCTCAGCTTTTCCAAAGAGACGAACGGCAGCGTAGAGAGGATAAATCCCCAAATCCATAAGTGCTCCACCAGCAAAACGCTCTGAAAAGACATTGGGCGTATGCCCAGCCAACAAGTTAGGCATTTTGGAAGAATATTTGGCATAGTTGAAATCTGCCCCCAAAATTTGTTTGTCTGCTAAAAAGTTTTTGATGATAGTGAAAGCTTTTTCATGGTAATTACGAGCTGCTTCAAAGATAAAACAGTGATTTTTTTCAGCTGTTTGAACCAAATCCGGCCAGTCTTGTGGCTGAGTGACAGCTGGCTTTTCAAGAATGACATGTTTACCTGCAGACAAGGCAGCCTTTGCCTGAGCAAAATGCAAGGAGTTTGGACTGGCAATATAGACTACATCGAAGGAGCTCTTGAAGAAGTCTTCTAATTGATCAAATAGTTGGATATCCTGATAGCGAGAAGCAAAGGTTGCTGCGGTTTCAAGTTTCCTAGAATAGACTGCGACCAGCTGGTATTTCCCACTAGCATGGGCTGCTTCTATGAAGTGGTGGCTGATATCGCCAGTGCCAATGATACCTAATTTAAGCATAAATACTCCTTTTCTGATTTTAAATCCTTCTTTTATTATAACATAGATAGACGGGACTATCCAACAGAGGGGAAAAATTTCAAATAAGCGATTAGCTTTCTTCTGAAGAAAAGCTTTCTTTTACGAATAAATAGATAGAAGCATCAAATCTAGCAAATTAGATTAAAAAATGTGCTATAATAGAAGGAGGAGAAGGATGATTCTAAGACATCCGGGCATTAGCCCGACCAACGACTTGGTTGCTAAGAAAATTTTTAGCAATCCAGAAATCACTTGTCAATTTATTCGCGATATGCTGGACTTGCCAGCAAAAAATGTGACGATTTTGGAGGGAAGTAACATTCACGTCTTGCCTTCCCTGCCCTACTCGGCGCAGGATTTCTATACCAGTATAGACGTCTTGGCGGAGTTGGATAATGGCACTCAAGTAATCATTGAAATCCAAGTCCATCATCAGAATTTTTTCATCAATCGTTTATGGGCTTATCTGTGCAGTCAGGTCAATCAAAATCTTGAAAAAATTCGCCAGCAAGAAGGCAATACTCACCAGAGCTACAAACACATCGCACCAGTATACGCTATTGCAATTGTGGATAGTAATTATTTTCAAGATGATTTGGCTTTCCACAGTTTTAGCATGCGAGAGG
>NZ_VMMQ01000018.1:0-16475 GCF_013277295.1 Streptococcus sp. 477 | reverse complement strand
TGAAAATGATTGAGTATAAGGAAAGCTTGACAGCTCAACAGGTAGCTGAAGCAATAAAAAGAGGCTTCCAACAATCGATAGCAGATGTAGAATGTCTCCTCTGCCCTGTTGGTGATGGGGGAGAAGGTACTGTAGATGCTATCCGACATTCTCTTGACCTAAAAGAAAAATGGATCCAAGTGACAGACCCTTCTGGACAAAAAGAAGCCATGCGCTATTTTCAAAAAGGGGAACTGGCACTATTTGAAGTAGCTGACTTGGTTGGTCTTGGAAAAATTCCGCTAGAGAAACGAAATCCACTTCAAATCCAAACTTGTGGTATTGGAGAGTTGATTCTCCATCTCATTTCTAAAGGGATTAAAGATATTTATATCGGTGTTGGTGGCACGGCCAGTAATGATGGAGGACTGGGGATTGCTGCTGGTTTAGGTTATCAATTTTATGATAGGGACGGAAATGTCTTGCCTGCTTCCGGTCAATCCTTATTAAACTTAGCTTCTGTTTCAACAGAAAATCGCTATAAAATTCCTGAAGGTGTTCAAATTCATATTTTATCAGATGTCGTGAGTCCCTTATGTGGTCATCAAGGTGCGACTTACACTTTTGGCAAGCAAAAAGGCCTAAATCTTACTATGTTTCCAGTCCTAGATCAAGCAATCCAAGACTTTTATGAAAAAGTCTCACCTGCAATATTGCAAATTAAAGGAGCAGGAGCTGGTGGAGGCATTGCTGGCGGTTTGTGTGCCTTTGCTCAGGAAAATATCGTGTCGGGAATTGATACCTGCTTGAACTTAATCAACTTTGATAAGAAAGTTTCAGATGCTGACTTGGTGATTGTTGGAGAAGGAAGACTTGACAGTCAAAGCTTTGCTGGGAAAGCGCCTATAGGTGTTGCAAAAAGAACCCCTGTTGGAGTTCCTGTTATTGCTATTTGCGGTAGTCTTGCTGAAGATTTACCTCCCCTACCATTTGAAAATATCCAAGCTGTCTTTTCTATTTTGGAGAAAAGTGAACCTTTAGAAGATAGTTTGAAAAATGCCAGTCTCTATCTGGAGCGCATGGCTGCCAATATTGGGCACTTATTAAATATGTGCAAGATTTAGCTAAACCATTTCTTCCATAAGGATGTTTTGGCTGGTTCTTCCTTTTTAACTTCCCAAAGTTTTGGAAAAGCAAGTCGAAGGTCTTTTTCTTCTACTTGAACGGGTGCATTGCTATGAATAACCAGGCCGAAAGGAGAAGTAATATGCTCTTCAGATACTATGGTGGCTTGACTATCAGTTTCTTTTGCTTCTTTTAAGTAGAAAACTTGCTTATCAAATTCGATAGTTGGTGAAATCTTCACAAATAGTGGCTCTGCTTTTTCCTGAAGGTTTTCTAAAATAAATAAAAAGCCTTTTTCTAACTGAGGGCTATTTGCTGTGTCAATATCTACATATCCAAGAACTCTTTCCTCAAAAGTACCAAGATAGCGTCTTTGCTCATCCGGATTTATTTTTAACCCACCATGAGCTTTTTCAAGTAATTGTTTTGATAAATCTGTCATGAAAACAGTATATCATAAAAGTTAGAATAAAACAGACAAAAGAAAGCGATTACTTTATAAAGTTAAGGAAAATTTGCACAAAGATAACGTTTTTTCTTGAAAAAGGAGGGCTTTTAAGGTATTATAGAGGTGTAAAAAATTTAACTCAAAGGAGAGTAAAAAATGTCAATTATTACTGATGTTTACGCTCGCGAAGTCCTAGACTCACGCGGTAACCCAACACTTGAAGTAGAAGTTTACACTGAATCAGGTGCTTTCGGACGTGGTATGGTTCCATCAGGAGCTTCTACTGGTGAACACGAAGCAGTTGAACTTCGCGACGGTGACAAATCTCGTTACGGTGGTCTTGGTACACAAAAAGCTGTTGACAACGTAAACAACATCATTGCTGAAGCGATCATTGGCTACGATGTACGTGATCAACAAGCTATCGACCGTGCTATGATCGCTCTTGACGGTACTCCTAACAAAGGTAAATTGGGTGCAAACGCAATCCTTGGTGTGTCTATCGCTGTAGCTCGTACTGCCGCTGACTACCTTGAAATCCCACTTTACAGCTACCTTGGTGGATTCAACACTAAAGTTCTTCCAACTCCAATGATGAACATCATCAACGGTGGTTCTCACTCTGACGCTCCAATCGCTTTCCAAGAATTCATGATTGTACCTGCTGGTGCGCCATCATTCAAAGAAGCTCTTCGTTGGGGTGCTGAAATCTTCCACGCTCTTAAGAAAATCCTTAAATCACGTGGTTTGGAAACTGCCGTAGGTGACGAAGGTGGGTTCGCTCCTCGTTTCGAAGGAACTGAAGACGGAGTTGAAACTATCCTTGCTGCTATCGAAGCTGCTGGATATGTTCCTGGTAAAGACGTATTTATCGGATTTGACTGTGCTTCATCAGAATTCTACGATAAAGAACGTAAAGTTTACGACTACACTAAATTTGAAGGTGAAGGAGCAGCTGTACGTACTGCTGCAGAACAAATCGACTACCTTGAAGAATTGGTTAACAAATACCCAATCATCACTATTGAAGATGGTATGGATGAAAACGACTGGGATGGTTGGAAAGCTCTTACTGAACGTCTTGGTAAGAAAGTACAACTTGTTGGTGACGACTTCTTCGTAACAAACACTGACTACCTTGCACGTGGTATCCAAGAAGGTGCTGCTAACTCAATCCTTATCAAAGTTAACCAAATCGGTACTCTTACTGAAACTTTTGAAGCTATCGAAATGGCTAAAGAAGCTGGTTACACTGCCGTTGTATCACACCGTTCAGGTGAAACTGAAGATTCAACAATCGCTGACATCGCAGTTGCAACTAACGCAGGACAAATCAAGACTGGTTCACTTTCACGTACAGACCGTATCGCTAAATACAACCAATTGCTTCGCATCGAAGACCAACTTGGTGAAGTAGCAGAATACCGTGGATTGAAATCATTCTACAACTTGAAAAAATAAAGTAGTTCAGTAAACTATTTTATCCCGAACCTTGAAATTCAAAAGTTCGGCCGTTGATTTAACAACGTTTCTAGCCCCTCGGATTTTATCCGAAGGGCTATTTTTGGTACGACGGGCATGTCGTGCATCTGAGGTGTAAGTCCTCGGTGGGCACCTGCTACCGGTGAACCCAGTAGCGATTCCCAAGCCTGACTATCGTGAGGTAGCGGATTAAAACGGTCTGGGGATAGACCGTTTTAAGTCTGACGCTGGAAATAAGAATCGTCAGAGGAAGGGATAGCGAAATCGTGGCTCTACGAACAGGAACGTGATAGTAAGGCGTATATAGCGGATAAGGGGGCCAGAAACTCTAAAGTCCAAAAAGGTAGTCGTAACCCATATGCGTAAATCACGGGAGTAATTGAATTCACTCTAACCTTTTAACGTCCTCATATCTTGTATAAACGAGGAAAGATGTAGGACTTATCCCGTGAGGTCTCATGAGCGCTGAAAGCGTAGTAACAAGGAATCATGAGAAGTCAGCCGAACCCATAGTAGTGAGGAAACTTCTGTAATGGAAGTGGAGCGAAGGGGTGAATACTCAAACAGTCTGGGGAGAGACTGTTTGAGGTCTGTCGCTAGAAAGAGAAAACGACAGATCGAAGTAATCCTACTTTACTTGTGTCTGTAAAACGAACGGTCTGATAGAACTGGACTCTGTCACGTATTGACTAGATGAAGGTTCACCAATATAAGATATCCCTCAGGCACCAAAACAAGAAAGGAATAGGCACATGTCAAAATTGCTAGATAAGATAGTATCACGCGAAAATATGCTGGAAGCCTACAATCAAGTAAAATCCAATAAAGGCTCAGCTGGGATTGATGGAATGACTATCGAAGAGATGGATAATTATCTCAGACAAAACTGGCGCTTGACTAAGGAGCTGATAAAACAGAGAAAATATAAGCCTCAACCAGTTCTTAGAGTTGAGATTCCTAAACCAAACGGAGGTATCCGTCAACTAGGAATTCCAGCAGTTATGGATAGAATGATTCAACAGGCCATTGTTCAAGTCATGAGCCCTATTTGTGAACCTCATTTCTCAGATACGAGTTATGGCTTTAGACCAAATAGGTCATGTGAAAAAGCCATCAGGAAGTTCTTAGAGTACTTAAATGACGGCTATGAGTGGATAGTGGATATAGACCTAGAGAAATTTTTCGATAGGGTTCCTCAAGATAGATTGATGTCCTTAGTACATAACATAATCGAAGACGGAGATAGGGAATCCTTGATTCGTCAGTATCTTCATTCAGGTGTTATCATTAACGGTCAACGTCATAAAACGCTAGTTGGCACACCACAGGGAGGAAATGTATCTCCTCTCTTATCCAATATCATGCTTAATGAATTGGACAAGGAATTAGAAAAGAGGGGACTTCGATTTGTGCGCTACGCAGATGATTGTGTGATGACTGTCGGAAGCGAGGCAGCCGCTAAGCGTGTGATGTATTCAGTCAGTCGTTTTATTGAGAAACGGCTAGGTTTGAAAGTAAATATGACCAAGACTAAGATTACCAGACCAAGAGAGCTGAAATACTTAGGTTTTGGGTTCTGGAAATCATCAGATGGTTGGAAAAGTCGTCCACATCAAGATAGTGTTCGGAGATTTAAGTTTAAATTGAAGAAACTAACACAGAGGAAATGGAGTATAGACCTAACAAGACGTATTGAGCAACTGAATTTGTCCATTCGAGGATGGATAAACTATTTCTCATTGGGAAATATGAAAAGTATTGTCACCAGCATAGATGAGCGCTTGCGTACTCGCCTACGAGTGATTATCTGGAAGCAATGGAAGAAGAAATCGAGACGATTATGGGGATTGCTTAAGTTAGGAGTTCCTAAATGGATAGCAGATAAGGTATCTGGCTGGGGCGACCATTATCAATTAGTAGCTCAGAAGTCGGTACTTAAACGTGCTATATCAAAACCAGTCCTTGAAAAACGTGGACTGGTTTCGTGTTTGGATTATTACCTTGAACGACATGCGTTAAAAGTTAGTTGAACCGCCGTATGCCGAACGGCACGTACGGTGGTGTGAGAGGGGCTAGAGATTATCCCCTACTCGATTTTGAGAGGCAAAACTTTTTAAAAAATCTTTTTCATAACTTTATCCAGTACATTGATTGCTTCATCTTTCATGTTCTTTGTGACGTGGGTGTAGATGTAAGTAGTGACTTCAGAGTCGGAATGACCAACCCCGTCCGTGATTGTTTTTAAAGGAATTTTATTTTCTGCTAAGATGCTAATAGTGGTGTGTCTGAAGATGTGAGGGGACAGATGTTTGGGAATTGGTTTTTTAAGGCGTTCGTTTGCTCGCTGGAGAGACTTGCTCAAGACGGAACTATGAACTGGTTTTCCTGTATTGGTAACAAAAATACGGTCGCTTTTGTGCCAATTCTTATCGGTTGTTTCTCTTAGACGATTTATAGTAGGTTGAAATAATATACGAACAGCTTGATTAGGGAAATCAAATTAATTTCTAGAAATATTTTAGCATCCACGGTGTACTATTCTAGTTTCAATTTACTATAGTTCAATCATTCTATCAAGAATATTGAATATATAAAAGCGCGTACTATTAAAATTTCTTCTGATATCGAATTAGAGTCGGATGTCGATGGCGATAAATCAGATA
Source organism: Streptococcus sp. 477 (assembly GCF_013277295.1). NCBI lineage: Bacteria > Bacillati > Bacillota > Bacilli > Lactobacillales > Streptococcaceae > Streptococcus > Streptococcus sp. 477. The sequence continues at coordinate 10,778 of NZ_VMMQ01000018.1, read as the reverse complement.
ATCTACCAGTCGACATCAAGGTACTAGGACAACACATTGAAGTGTATTCCGTACCTAAGAAACAATCATAAAACTCAAAGCCTTGTTACCGAGGCTTTTTTTATTATGTGATTTTCAGTAGGCAGATTTATTCTATATACAAGTAAAGCTAAGTATTTAATATTTAGCAGATGATGAAGAAAAGAATGGATGGCCTAAATATTTTAACAGATTTACGAGACTAATCATGGTATAATATAGGGTAATGAAAAATTCCAACGAGGCAGAGATGAAATTACTTTATACTGATATTCGGACTTCTTTGACTGAAATTCTAACCAGAGAGGCGGAGGAGCTAGTTGTTGCTGGCAAGCGAGTCTTCTACATCGCTCCCAACTCTCTTTCTTTTGAAAAGGAACGCGCCGTGCTGGAATGCTTGTCCCAGCAGGCTTCTTTTGCGATTACCGTCACGCGCTTTGCTCAAATGGCTCGTTACCTAGTCTTGAATGACTTGCCTGCCAAGACTAGTCTAGATGACATCGGTCTTGGGATGGTCTTTTACAGATGCCTTGCGGAACTCGATCCCAAGGAATTACGTGTTTATGGCGCTATCAAGCAGGATCCTCAATTTATCCAGCAGTTGATTGAATTGTACCACGAGATGACGACTGCTCAAATGAGTTTTTTGGACTTGGAGAGTTTGACGGATGAGGACAAGAGGGCCGATTTACTCTTGATTTTTGAGAAGGTAACGGCTTATCTCAATCAAAGCCAGTTGGCTCAGGGAAGTCAGTTGTCCCATTTGATTGAGGCTATCGAGAATAACAAGGTAAGTAGTGATTTCACTCAAATTGCCTTGGTTATTGACGACTTTACCCGTTTTTCTGCCGAAGAAGAGCGAATTGTGGACCTACTTCATGGCAAGGGAGTTGAGATTGTTATTGGGGCTTATGCTAGTAAGAAAGCTTATGCCAGTCCTTTTAGAGAGGGCAATCTCTACCAAGCTAGTGTGGAGTTTCTCCATCATCTGGCCTCTAAATACCAAACGCCTGCTCAGGACTATTCTCAAACTCATGAGAAGATGGATAGCTTTGACAAGACCTCTCGTTTGTTGGAGTCTTCTTGTGACTTTTCAGAACTCGCTTTGGATGTCGATGAGAAGGACCGTGAAAACTTACAAATCTGGTCTTGTTTGACGCAAAAGGAAGAGTTGGAGTTGGTAGCCCGTAGCATCCGTCAGAAATTACATGAGAACTCAGACCTGAGTTACAAGCATTTTCGTATTCTCTTGGGGGATGTAGCGTCTTATCAATTATCTCTTAAAACTATTTTTGACCAGTATCAGATTCCTTTCTATCTAGGCAAAAGCGAATCCATGGCCCACCACCCTTTAACTCAGTTTGTCGAATCTATTTTGGCTTTAAAACGCTATCGTTTCCGTCAGGAGGATTTGATTAATCTCCTCAGAACAGGTTTGTATACCGACCTTAGTCAAGCTGATATTGACTCATTTGAGCAATATATCCGCTATCTTGGTATCAATGGCTTGCCAGCCTTTCAGCAAACCTTTACCAAATCCCACCATGGAAAATTTGATTTAGGGCGTTTGAATGCCCTTCGTCTGCGTATTTTAACACCGCTTGAAACCCTCTTTGCTAGTCGAAAACAAAAGGCTGAAAATCTCTTGCAAAAGTGGAACTCTTTTCTAAAAGAAGGAGTTGTGACCAAGCAGTTACAAGATTTGACAGCAACTATGGAAGCTGTAGAACAGGAAAGACAAGCCGAAGTTTGGAAGGCCTTTTGCCATATTTTAGAACAATTTGCGACTGTTTTTGCTGGTTCACAGGTTAGTCTGGAGGATTTCTTGGCCTTGCTTCATTCTGGAATGAGTCTATCTCAATACCGTACCATTCCAGCGACAGTGAACACCGTTCTGGTGCAGAGTTACGATTTGATTGCACCACTGACTGCTGACTTTGTCTATGCCATTGGGCTGACTCAGGACAATTTACCAAAAATCGCGCAAAATACCAGTCTTTTGACAGATGAAGAAAGACAAAACATAAACCAAGCGACCGAAGAAGGCGTTCAATTACTGATTGCCAGCAGTGAAAATCTCAAGAAAAATCGCTACACTATGCTTTCTTTGGTCAATTCTGCCCGTAAGCAATTAGTTTTGTCGGCTCCAAGCCTTTTTAATGAAAGTGAAAGCAAGGAGTCAGCCTATCTTCAAGAACTAGTCCATTTTGGATTTAGGCGGAGAGAGAAGAGGTTGAATCACAAATGGCTGTCTAAGGAAGATATGGGGTCCTATCACAGTCTTTTGTCTAGTCTGGTTGCCTATCACCAGCAGGGCGAGACGAGTGATAGGGAGCAAGATTTGACCTTTGTCAAGGTTCTGGCACGTGTCATGGGTAAAAAACTAGACCAAAGAGGCCTTGCAAATCCTGCCCTTCCAACAAGTCCAAGCAGCAAGCCCTTGACCAAGGATACCTTGCAGGCTCTTTATCCTGCTAATCAGGAGTTTTACCTGTCTACCTCTGGTTTGACGGAGTTTTATCGCAATGAATACAGTTATTTTCTTCGCTACGTTTTAGGCTTGCAAGAAGAATTACGCCTGCGTCCTGATGCCCGCAGTCACGGAAATTTCTTGCACCGCATTTTTGAACGTGCCTTGCAGTTGCCTGACGAAGATTCCTTTGACCAACGTTTGGAACAGGCTATCCAAGAAACCAGTCAGGAACGGGAATTTGAGGCTATTTATCAGGAAAGTTTGGAAGCCCAGTTTACAAAGGAAGTTTTGCTTGATGTGGCACGGACGACTGGCCACATTCTCCGTCACAATCCAGCTATTGAAACCATCAAAGAAGAGGCGAATTTCGGTGGGAAAGAGCAGGCCTTTATTCAATTGGACAATGGACGCAGTGTCTTTGTACGAGGCAAGGTTGACCGCATTGACCGATTGAAAGCTGATGGGGCGATAGGAGTAGTAGACTACAAGTCTAGTCTGACCCAGTTCCAATTTCCTCATTTCTTTAATGGTCTTAATTCCCAACTGCCAACCTACCTAGCTGCCCTAAAAAGAGAGGGGGAGCAGAACTTTTTCGGTGCCATGTACTTGGAAATGGCTGAACCTGTTCAATCTCTGTTGACCGTTAAGAATTTGGCAGGTGCAGTAGTAGAAGCCAGCAAGTCTATGAAATACCAAGGACTCTTTTTAGAAAAAGAAAGCAGTCATTTGGGCGAATTTTACAATAAAAATAAGTCTAATCAGCTGACAGATGAGGAATTCCAGCTCCTACTGGACTACAATGCCCATCTTTACAAGAAAGCAGCTGAGAAGATTTTAACAGGCCAGTTCGCCATTAATCCTTATACCGAAAATGGCAGAAGCATTGCCCCCTACGTCCAGCAACATCAATCCATCACAGGTTTTGAAGCCAATTACCACTTGGGTCAAGCCCGTTTCCTAGAAAAGTTGGACCTAGCTGATGGCAAGCGTCTGGTCGGAGAAAAACTCAAGCAAGCTTGGTTTGAAAAAATAAGAGAGGAGTTGAATCGATGAAGCCTATTCCCTTTTTAACTGAGGAGGAAATTCAAAAACTGCAAGAAGCAGAAGCAAATTCGAGCAAGGAACAAAAGAAAACTGCCGAGCAAATCGAAGCTATCTACACTTCTGGTCAAAATATCCTTGTCTCAGCGTCGGCTGGTTCTGGTAAGACTTTTGTCATGGCCGAGCGTATTCTGGACCAATTGGCGCGTGGTGTCGAAATTTCTCAACTCTTTATCTCAACCTTTACCGTCAAGGCTGCGACTGAACTCAAAGAACGCTTGGAGAAAAAAATCAGCCAACAAATCCAAGAAAGCGATGACGTTGACCTCAAACAACACTTGGGTCGCCAGTTGGCAGACCTACCCAACGCAGCCATCGGAACCATGGACTCTTTTACACAAAAATTCCTTGGTAAACATGGCTATCTGATTGATATTGCACCTAATTTCCGTATTTTACAAAACCAAAGCGAGCAACTCCTTCTAAAAAACGAAGTCTTCCACGAGGTCTTTGAAGCCCATTACCAAGGTAAGCAGAAAGAGACCTTTAGTCATTTGCTGAAAAACTTTGTTGGACGTGGAAAAGATGAACGGGGGCTGCGCCAGCAAGTCTATAAAATTTATGACTTCCTCCAATCCACCAGTAATCCTCAAAAGTGGCTGAGTGAATCTTTCCTCAAAGGTTTTGAAGAGGTTGATTTTACCAATGAAAAAGAAAAACTGACTGAGCAAATCAAACAAGCCCTTTGGGATTTGGAAAGCTTTTTCCGTTATCATCTGGATAACGATGCCAAGGAGTTTGCAAAGGCTGCCTATTTAGAAAATGTTCAGTTGATTCTGGATGAAATTGGCTCCTTAAATCAAGAGTCCGATAGTAAGGCTTTTCAATCAGTGCTTGCGCGTGTTGTCGCAATTTCGAAAGAGAAAAACGGCCGAGCTCTGACCAATGCGAGTCGTAAGGCTGATTTGAAGCCACTGGCCGATGCCTACAACGAAGAGAGAAAGTCCCAGTTTGCTAAACTAGGACAACTGTCAGACCAGATAACGATTCTCGACTATCAAGAACGTTATCATGGAGACACTTGGAAACTAGCTAAAACCTTCCAAACCTTTATGAGCGATTTTGTGGAGGCTTATCGTCAGCGTAAACGTCAGGAAAATGCCTTTGAATTCGCTGATATCAGCCATTACACCATTGAGATTTTAGAGAAATTCCCGCAAGTCCGTGAAGCTTATCAGGAGCGTTTCCACGAAGTCATGGTCGATGAGTATCAGGATACCAACCATATTCAAGAACGAATGCTGGAATTGCTGTCTAATGGCCACAATCGCTTTATGGTGGGAGATATCAAGCAGTCCATCTATCGTTTCCGTCAGGCAGACCCGCAGATTTTCAATGAAAAATTTCAACGCTATGCGAAAAATCCACACGAAGGCAAGCTGATTTTGCTTAAAGAAAATTTCCGTAGTAGTTCAGAAGTGCTATCAGCAACCAATGATGTTTTTGAAGGTCTTATGGATCAAGAGGTCGGCGAAATCAACTATGATAACATGCACCAGCTTGTTTTTGCCAATACCAAACTGACTCCCAATCCAGACAACAAGGCCGAATTTCTCCTCTACGACAAGGACGATACAGGTGAGGAAGAAGAGAGTCAAACAGAAACGAAACTAACAGGCGAAATGCGCTTAGTTATCAAGGAGATTCTGAAACTTCATCAGGAAAAAGGTGTTGCCTTTAAGGAAATTGCCCTTCTGACCTCTAGTCGTAATCGTAATGACCAAATTCTACTTGCCCTGTCTGAGTACGGGATTCCTGTCAAAACTGACGGAGAGCAAAACAATTATCTCCAATCCCTAGAAGTGCAAGTCATGCTAGACACCCTTCGTGTCATTCACAATCCCCTGCAAGACTACGCCTTGGTTGCCCTTATGAAGTCTCCAATGTTTGGTTTTGATGAGGATGAGCTAGCACGTTTGTCCCTTCAGAAAGCAGAGGATAAAGCCCACGAAAATCTCTATGAGAAACTGGTCAATGCACAAAAAAAGGCAAGTAGTCAAAAAGGCTTGATTCACACAGCTCTAGCTGAAAAACTAAAGCAATTCATGGATATCCTAGCTTCTTGGCGCCTGTATGCCAAAACCCACTCTCTCTATGACTTGATTTGGAAGATTTACAACGACCGTTTTTATTATGACTATGTTGGGGCTTTGCCAAATGGTCCTGCTAGACAGGCCAATCTCTATGCACTAGCACTTCGTGCTGATCAATTTGAAAAGAGCAATTTCAAGGGCTTGTCTCGTTTTATTGGTATGATTGACCAAGTTTTAGAAGCCCAGCACGATTTGGCAAGCGTTACAGTTGCACCACCTAAGGACGCAGTAGAGCTCATGACTATCCACAAGAGTAAAGGGCTAGAGTTTCCTTACGTCTTTATTCTCAATATGGATCAAGATTTCAACAAGCAAGACTCTATGTCAGAAGTCATTCTCAGCCGTAAAAACGGTCTAGGTGTCAAGTATATTGCCAAAATGGAGACTGGAGCAGTGGAAGATCACTATCCTAAAACCATCAAACTCTCCATTCCTAGCCTGACCTATAGGCAGAACGAAGAGGAATTACAGCTAGCAAGCTATTCAGAGCAGATGCGTCTCCTTTATGTTGCCATGACGAGGGCTGAGAAAAAACTCTATCTTGTCGGCAAGGGTTCTCGTGAAAAGCTGGAAGCCAAGGAATACCCAGCAGCTAAAAATGGAAAACTAAATAGCAACACTAGACTTCAAGGCAAGAATTTCCAAGATTGGATTTGGGCTATCAGTAAAGTGTTTACTAAGGACAATCTCAACTTTAGTTATCGTTTTGTTGGAGAAGATCAGTTGACTAGAGAAGCCATCGGAGAGTTGGAAACCAGGAGTCCACTCCAAGATAGCTCCCAAGCAGACAATCGTCAATCAGATACCATCAAAGAAGCCCTTGAAATGCTGAAAGAAGTGGAAATTTATAATACTCTTCACCGCGCAGCCATTGAACTTCCTAGTGTTCAAACCCCAAGTCAAATCAAGAAATTCTACGAACCAGTTATGGATATGGAAGGTGTCGAGATTGCAGGTCAAGGCCAGTCAGTAGACAAGAAAATTAGTTTTGATTTACCAGATTTTTCAAGCAAAGAAAAGATAACAGGAGCTGAGATTGGTAGTGCTACCCACGAACTCATGCAGAGAATGGATCTCAGCCAGAGACCAACGCTTGCTAGCCTAACAGAAACACTCAAACAAGTTCAAACTAGCCAAGCTGTCAGAGACAAGATCAATCTTGATAAAATTCTTGCTTTCTTTGACACAGCACTCGGTCAGGAAATTATCGCTAATACCAACCATCTTTATCGCGAGCAACCTTTCTCCATGCTCAAACGAGACCAAAAGAGTCAGGAAGACTTTGTTGTCCGTGGAATCTTGGACGGCTATCTGCTTTATGAGGATAGAATCGTTCTGTTCGACTACAAGACAGACCGCTATGATGAACCAAGTCAACTCGTAGACCGCTATCGTGGTCAGTTAGCTCTATACGAAGAGGCTTTATCACGAGCCTATTCGATTGAAAATATTGAAAAATACTTGATTTTACTCGGTAAAGACGAGGTTCAAGTTGTAAAAGTATAATTTATACTCTTCGAAAATCTCTTCAAACCACGTCAGCTTCATCTGCAACCTCAAAANNTTATCTACAACCTCAAAGCTGTGTTTTAAGCAGCCTGCGGCTAGCTTCCTAGTTTGCTCTTTGATTTTCATTGAATATTAGAAAGGAGACCTCATGACACTTCCAGTTAGAAAATCCCTGTATGATGCAGTTTTACAGGCTTCAAAAGCGGATACTTGGGAACAAGCTACCAAGGAATGGAATGAAGTTTCCTTGATTTTTAACGGTATTGGCCGTAGCAATTGTGTCTGTGGAAATGCCATCAAGTACGCCTACGAACTCTTTAACGGTGTCACAGGCCAACGCCTCTTTCCAATTGGTAGCGACTGTGTTAGGCATTTTCATCGATTGTCCCTTGACCAGCAACTGGAAGAGGAAGAAAAACTGCTCAGAAAGGTTGAAAATCTGACCAGAAAAGCCCATAAAAAGGAGAAAATCAAGGTCAATAAAAGTGACTTTGACGAGCGACTTTTAAAATGGCTCTGGGAAAAAGATGTTTTCAAACCCAATCGTGGCAATCAATTTGCACCTGAGAGAGACTACCAGCTTTTCCTAGAAATCTTTCAAGGAGGAAGTTGGACCAAGGCGGAGCCAAAGAAAAAAGCTCGGATGGAAGAAGTCCTTGAAAAGTGTATCAAACCCTTTTTACTTGGGAAATCGGATGACCAACTCTACCTTGTCAAGCTAGGCAAGGAGAAAATTGACTACGAACAAGAACTTCGTATCCAGGCAGAGAAAGAACGCAAGAAGAGGGATAAAATCGCCAAGCAATATGCAGACAATCTGGTTCTAGCCATGGGACCCGCAGAGCGTGCTTATCAAGATTACTTTGGCTTTACAGAGACCCTGACTCAAGAAGAACGCAAGTGGGAAAAAATTCTTTTTGGTAAAAATAGAGCAGAACGAGCTATCAAGGCCAAACAATACCAAAAAGAGCTGGAAAAAGACCAACGAATTGCCAGTCAGGATCCAATTGAAAGAAAGCAGAAGCAGACTTGGCTCCTCAATTCCTATTTTCGTGAGCTTCCTGAAGAAAAAGCTCGATTTTCTAGGCTCTTATTAGAATATCGAAAAAGTGGTGAAGTACCCTTTTCAACTGAATACCTGTCAGATCATCTCATCGACTTTTTCTATAAAATGAAAGCCTTTGAATTTGAAATCGCACCAGAACAAGTCCGAGATTTTCTAAAAAAAAGCCTGCAGGAAGACCATCGCTCATCAGCACAAGGAAGCTGGATAGAAGGAATTCTCCTCAACTGCCTCAAACCATTTTTAGAACGATTAGTGATATGAGTAACACCTGCCGTGGAAATTTCATGGTAGGTTACATTTTATCCAAAAAATAATAGGGAATTGCAAAACTACTACTTGGTATTTTATATATAAAAAAAGTATGAAAACGCAACTCAATTTTAAGACTTTTTGCTAAATAAAGAGTATAATTAAAGTATGTTCCCTTTTTTATAGATAGTACACTAATATAAAAAAGTTAGACTTACATATTTTTAAAATTTTATTTCAAGGAGGAATAATGGAAAAGTATTTTGGTGAAAAACAAGAACGTTTTTCATTTAGAAAATTATCAGTAGGACTTGTATCTGCAACGATTTCGAGTTTGTTTTTTATGTCTGTATTAGCTAGTTCATCTGTGGCAGCTCAAGAGACCAAAGGTGTTCACTATAAATATGTGACAGAGTCAGAGCTATCATCAGAAGAAAAGAAGCAGCTTATATATGATATTCCGACATACGTGGAGAATGATGATGAAACTTATTATCTTGTTTATAAGTTAAATTCTCAAAATCAACTGGCGGAATTACCAAATACTGGAAGCAAGAATGAGATGCAAGCCTTAGTTGCTGGTGCTAGCTTAGCAGCTCTGGGGATTTTAGTTTTTGCTGTTTCCAAGAAAAAAGTTAAGAATAAAACGGTATTGCATTTAGTATTGGTTGCAGGGATAGGAAACGGTATTCTAGTATCAGCCCATGCTTTAGAAAATAATCTTTTACTGAATTACAATACGGACTATGAATTGACCTCTGGAGAAAAATTACCTCTTCCTAAAGATATTTCAGGTTACACTTATATTGGATATATCAAAGAGGGAAAAACGACTTCTGATTCTAAGGTAAGTAATCAAGAGAAATCAGTAGCCACTCCAATAGATCAACAAAAGGTAGATTATACGATTGCACCGAATTTTATAGAGAATCCATCAAAAATACAAGTGATTAACGGACAGTATGAGGCTGTTCCAGAATTTAGGGATGGACAAGTTGGAACTGTAGCTACAGAGTCCGCTGAAACTAAAGCTGATACATTATCTAGTGATATGAACTCAGAAGTGGAAAGTCACTCTACACCTCCAACCGTAGATTCTTCTCAGAACGGAGAGAATCTTGGAAAACAGAAAGAAGATGCAACTCCAGTCGAGAAGCCAAAAGAAGTAGAAGAAACAAACAAACCTGAAAAAGATGAGTCAAAAGACGAAACTTCAACAAAACCTGAAAATTCTGGTAATGCAATAACAGAAGAGAATGGGCAAACAGTACCAACTGAATCTAATCAAGGTGATACAAATAAAGTTGGAGAGTCAAATAAACCAGAAAATAATGACTCCAAAAATGAAACTTCAGAAAAAACTGTAGAAGAAGTTCCAGTAAAACCAAATGAAGGCACTACAGAAGGAACCTCAAATCAAGAAGCAGAAAATCCAGTTCAACCTGCAGAAGAATCAACAACAAACTCAGGAGAAGATGCAACTCCTAAGTCAGGAGAAAAATCAGGAGAGACTAAAGAAGAATCTACAGACGCTTCAGAAGTTCCTTCTGCAACTCCAGTCGAGAAGCCGAAAGAACAAGAACTAGAAAAAACTGTAGAAGAAGTTCCAGTAAAACCAAATGAAGGCACCACAGAAGGAACCTCAACTCAAGGAGCAGAAAATCCAGTTCAATCTGCAGAAGAATCAACAACGAATTCAGAGAAAGTATCACCAGATACATCTAACGAAAATACTGGGGAAGTGTCCAGTAATCCTAGTAATTCGACAACCTCAGTTGAAGAAACAAACAAACCTGAAAAAGATGAGTTGAATGTCGAGCTTGGTAAAGAATCTGGCACGAAAGAATCTGACAAGTATCAGAATGCAGACCAAGCTAAGCGTACTGCCTACGATCAAGCACTTGCGGCAGCGAAAGCTGTAGCAGCTAAAGAAGGTGCAAGTCAAGCAGGGATTGACCAAGCTAAGAATGACCTAGTGGCAGCTGCGGCAGCCTTGAATGGACAAGGGACTGACAAAGAGCCATTACGAACAGCCGCAACAACAGATGCGACAGCTACCAAAGAGACAGCTAAGTATCAAAATGCAACAGCAGACAAGAAAAAAGCTTATGATGCAGCATTAGAAGCCGCTCAAAAAGTTCTAGCAAAAGCAGGAGCTACACAAGCAGAGGTGAATGCAGCTAAGCAAGCAGTAGAGGATGCAAAAGGCCAATTGGATGGAGTGGCAAGCGACAAGTCTGCCTTGAATGCCGAGCTTGGTAAAGAATCT
>NZ_VMMQ01000017.1:0-5753 GCF_013277295.1 Streptococcus sp. 477 | reverse complement strand
ATTTTGCTCAATTGTACGTGTCAGTCCTTCGATTACTACCTGTTTATCGTAATTCATCGTCTAAAAATCTTTCAATAGCTTCTCTATAGGAGACTTCCGCCATACCGTCTAAGTCGTTCAGGGCTTCAATATAGTCTGGACGCCCTTGCCCATACTGCTTTTTCAAAAACTCAACAAAGAGATGAATTTCCTGATAGGTTACTCCAACCATATTTCTTACCTCCCACTAAAACGGAAAATCATCTTCCTCAAGGGCGTATCCTGGCATCTGTTCCTCAATATTCGAACGGTTAGCAGTATCATCACGCTTTTCAAGTCGCTCAAAACCATCTGCGACCACCTCAGTCAGATAGACCCTGCGCCCCTCCTGATTCTCATAGTTCCTTGTCTGGATGCGACCCGTCACACCGACCAGATTGCCCTTCTTGCACCATTCTGCGAATAGCTCCGCCTGCTTACGCCACATCATACAGTTGATGAAGTCCGCCTCTCGCTCGCCGTTGGCTCCCTTGAAGTTCCGATTGACTGCAAGAGTAAACGTAGCGACTGCCACATTTGACGGTGTATATTTCAATTCAGGGTCTTTCGTCAAGCGCCCCACTAACGTAACATTATTGATCATCTTTCTTGTCCTTTCTTGCTGCACGTTCTCCGATTAAGTAGCCGAGAAATAGCCATAGAATAGCCATGCCAAATTCTTTAATAAATTCAATCATTTTCTTCTCCTCCTGAAAAAGTTGCTAAATAGTAACAATCCTTCGCACCATAGTCAAACCGTGTCGTCCGCTGACCAATGTGCTTCTGAAACCTTGGCTGAGTGATAGCCTAGAAAGCCCACTGATGATCTTCCATTTGCTCAATGAGATCATCGACATTGTCAAACATCCCAAGGTAAAACTTGCAGTGCCCGTTGTAGACGAAGTAAAGCTCTAACATCACTCCACCTCAACAGGGTAAAAGTTCCCAAAGGAACCCCTCAATGCCTTTCCTACCTGTAGGGCTGCCCCCCGAGAAACAAACCGCAAGGCTTTCTTCTCCTCAGAATATGAAATGTCCAAGCCGGTCACTCCGATAACCACGGATCTCAGAAAGGGCTTATCCTCTCTTGTTCCATGTCTTAAAATAAACATCAGCTACCTCCATTCTAAAAATAGTGCTTCCGCTTGTTTGTCAAGTCATTGAAAACCATCAAATGGTCTTTATCTACACCCTTCATCAGTCTGGACATAAAGGGTCTGCCATATCTTTTCTGAATATCAGCAGAAGTCAAATTGGTGGTAATAATTGTATTTGAACGCTTATTCAGGATATTGTAGAGAATAGTAAACGACCACTCACTATCCTTTTCCATGCCCAAATCATCCAAGACCAAAAACTTGGCACTGGCAATTTTATTGACCAGAAACTCTTCCTGACTAAAATCAGCTTTAATCTTCATCAACAAGTCCGTCACATTGATAAAAATCGCAATCTCTTTCGTGTACTCAGATAGAGCCTTAACCATCGCAAAGGCCAAATGGCTCTTACCAGTTCCAGCTTCTCCTTGTAACACGATATTGTTCCTAGCCCCCTCAGACCACTCACGACAAATCCTTTTTGCAAAAGCTAGCTTTTCTGCTTCTTTTTCAGTGGGTGTCTCAAAGTTGTCCAAAGTCGCATTTTTCAAAACCTCATCATAAAGAGAAAACTTCTCAAGATAGTATTTCCTCTCTCGCTCATTCTCAGCGTCGGCCAGTTCATTCACTCTTGCTTGATTCTCCTCATGGATCCGCTCAGATTCACACATGCGGCATACAACACTCTCAGTCCGCAATATCTTTATCAAAGGAATGTTATGCTTTTCGCAAAACTCATCTTGTTGTTCTGTATTCCTGTGATAAGATAAGGCAATCTCCTCAAACACATTGTCTACCATGACAGACGACCTCCACATTCATGCCAGCTAGCCATTTCAGACAAGCATGCAACCACTTGATGAATTGGTTGGTCTGCTAAAAGAGTTTTCTTCTCGTAGCTTAACGGATAATAGTCAATCTCGAATTGTTCAATTAGTTCTAGTATCCCCATTCGTCCTTGGCCTCCTGTTCTTCTTTCTTATCCTTATTCTTTTTCTCTGATTGACGAACCTGCTCAACAGTGGTAACATTGTTCATCTGCCAATTTCTTAAAATCCCACCAATATATTTGATGTTCGGCTTTCCTGAGTTAATAGCAGTCTTCAGTGCTTCCTTTACCAAATTCACATCATTCTCATTTAGGAGATGGTTAATTTCTTCAATCTCAAATCCAGATAAGAGCCTACGAAATTCAGATTGAAAAAGTTCTAAGATATTTTCTTGACCACCACTACTAGTAGTAGTAGTTATTCTTTTCTTATTCTTATCTTTATCTAATCTATTCTTATTCTTATCTTTATCTTCTTCTAGTGCGTTACCGTCCGTTACTGTAACGTTACCTGTAACGTTACCAAGAGCAAGATTTTTCTGTTTTTTACGGTATTTGGCTACACGGTTGCGTGTCTGTTCCTTTATTTTCTCCATTCCGTCAACGTTTTGATGTTTTTCCCAATTTGGCAAGCTAATAATACCATCGATAATCTCAATCATCCCAAACTGTTCAAAAACTCCAATAGCCATTCTTACTGTATTCAATGGTCTACGAAAAATAGTAGCTAACATTTCATCTGTATAGTGAACCTTATCAGTCATCATCAACAAACCATTACTGTTATGTTTTCCAGCAAGTGTCAAAATCTTGAACCATATCACTAAGATGGCATCAGGATCAGGCAAGGCATCAATCAGGCAAATCTTTTCATCGTCAAAAATATCGGTTGTGATTTTTATCCACTTAATTTCAGACATACCTAGCACCCCACTTCCTACGGTTAGCGCGATACTTCATTCGCATATCCTCATAGATGTACATGCCTTCCAGCTCCATTTTTTCAATCTTTAGCAGCTTATTTTTAAGCTCCACATCACGATAGTCCTTAGCTAGTTTTTTATAGTCTGTTAGGTATTCTTTGACTAGTAATAGATTTTTATAATCGTTTTCCCATGTCGTAATAAAATGTCTTGAAGTTGATTCCCTTCCTTCCAGTTCTTTAACAATCATAATCAGGTTATCCAGCGATTCAATCAATTCTTCCATTTCCTGACCTCATCATTACAAAAGTCTGATTGCAGACTGTTTAGGTTCTGGCAAAGCTAACGGCTCAGGGCGCAATCCTACAGGCGGTTCGTTGTCGTAGGTGAAACCCTTGAACTCTCTACGAATATTCTTGCGAATTTCTTGACGCTGTGCCTCTCTACCACGTTCGTATGCATGGTTGTAGCCTTGGATAATCATAGACGCAAATTCTTGCTCTTCTCGTCTTTCTTTTTCCTTACGCTCCTCTTGCAATTTGATATGACGATAAGCCCCTGCAAAACCAATCAGCAAAGCTCCAACACCCATCAACTGGTCTAAAATCGGTGGTTCAAACATTTTTAATCTCCTAAATAACTTTTTCTTTCAGTGTTTCAAAAACTTCAAACTTCAAATTTGTCTGTTCTTTTATTTTCTTCAATACACTAAGCACTGTGTCATCTTCGTTAAACTGAATAATGGTATCACTTATAACTAGTTCGTAGATGTTAGACATAATTCTATTATCAGTCTCTGTTTGTTCATCGGATTCTAGTTCTGAATCGATTTCGTTCTCATAATTTTTGAGAGCGTTAGCGGATTCATTAAATCCATGAAGTAACAATGTTCTCTGTAAAATTTCATTCACATCAATGTATTTATCTAAGCTTTCTCTTTCTCTTGCTCGTTTTGTTTCTTCAGGAAACAGAATATGCATTCTATCAAATATTTTGCTAAGTATTTTTACATTCTTTTTGGTTGGTTTTGTCTGAGTATTTACAATACTAGCCATCGGATATCCTTTAGTAAATCCAAGTTTTAAATCTAAATCACTGGCAGAAGACGAAACTTCTTTTCTAAGATTTTTTAAAATATCAATAAGCAAAGTTGCCCACATTATCGACATAAAATCATGACCAAATGAACCGTTGTAATCATTTGGTTTGTCAAGTGGATTAAATTTCTCGTTGGATAAATCTTGTACAATTTTTTTAAGATTTTCATCTTCGTGCTCATATCTTTCAAAGAAATTTCGCAAACCTGGTCTATTCTCTTTTTTCATCTTATGTTTGTATGCTTTTTTATTATTCATCTTCTCTCTCCTTATGCTCTTAATTTTCGTACTTCTTTTTCTAATTCCAAAATTTCATAAACATCATTGATATCATACATAATATCTTTCCCTTGCTTACGAAATCTTAATCCTTTACGTTCTAACTTTTTAATATAGCCATGAGTAAAGCCGAACTTCTTCATCAAAGCCTGTTGATTGATTGGCATGCGATCATTCTCTAATTGCTCCTTGACCTGCTTTTCAGCAAAAGCCAATAATTGATTTGTGAACAATTCAGCACTTTCGCCGTCTAATCGTAATTGTAACGTTATACCTTCCATTTTCTACATCCTCTCAACTATGCGGGCAAGCATTTTTGTGATATAATGGTTTAAATTGTTTTAGTATGCGCCTGATTGCCGTCAGGTGCTTTTTTGCGTTGTTGTCAAACTGTTTTACTTTCCAGCGCTCTGAGTTCTATCTCATGGCTGACTTGTCTAAATAGCTTCTCACACGCTATTTTAGCTTCTCTGTACGTTGTAGATTCGCTGATGAAGTAATCAGCAAGTTCGATGATTTTGTCTTCCATTTAACCTCCTATATCGGTCTTGAGACTGATGTAATATCCTCCTAAATTGCTATAATACTCTTGACTAATATCTCTCCCGTTTTAGTCAAAAATTTAACAGAAAGGAGGTTCAAAAAATGAGTAAGCTTAGCCATAAGCCAAACCACGTTGTTAAGAAACTAACCTGGGAAAATCTCGATAATATTCTATTATCTAATTTTTCAGAGTCGACTACTGATAAACCTAGCGCAGTAATTCAGTTATCTGATTTTGAAATGTCTAAAACTGAAATTATCGAAGAAG
Organism: Streptococcus sp. 477; assembly: GCF_013277295.1. Lineage (NCBI taxonomy): Bacteria > Bacillati > Bacillota > Bacilli > Lactobacillales > Streptococcaceae > Streptococcus > Streptococcus sp. 477. The sequence continues at coordinate 699 of NZ_VMMQ01000017.1, read as the reverse complement.
CAACTGCTCAAGGTTATCAAGTTATCGATAATTCTGATGGTTACTTAAAGTTTCTATAACGAATTTTAAAGATGATATATTTGTACGATTTACATCAATATCTCTTTTTAACTTAGCGATCTGTCTATCAGATTGCTTTTTTCTTTTCCCACTATACGGATATCGTCTTGGTCTCATTTTCTTTCCCTCCCTACGCTTGATTAAATGCGTTCAGTTCCATGATTTTCATCTTGGTATTGGTGCTTGGCTCCCACGTCATCCAGTAAGCTAGAGCGGCATCCGCATGCTTCTTGGGTAGCAAGTCATAGCGACTAATGTTGAAGTGGTCTTTAAAGTCAATCTCAGCTTGTCTAAATACCGACTGAGCAAAAATCTTATCCGCATAAGCTGGGCTATCAATGCCACCCAGGCAAGCCACAACCCTAGCCTTACGCTTCTTCAGGAGCGACTGAGCATAGCTTGGATGAATCGGTTGCTCACTCTTGAGGTAGTCAATATCCTCCAGCATGGTCGTCTGTTGCTCACGCAATTTCTTCTGGCCAGTGAAGAGAGCGATAAAAGCATCCTCGTCCAAATCCTCGCGAATAAATCCGCCCTGCTTACGAATAGCTGGCAAGACCTCTGATGTCACCCAGCGCTTGAACTCCTTAGCTTGAGGCAACTTGCTGGATAAGATAAGAGAGTAGAGACCAGATTCGT